>CAZYGO010000226.1:0-10675 GCA_964647455.1 uncultured Rhizobium sp. | reverse complement strand
GCCGGCCAGCCGCAAATCCGGGAAGTCATCCTTACCGGCGGCGATCCATTCATTCTCTCGCCCCGGCGCATCGAGGACATCGCGGCGCGCCTGGGCGCCATTGCCCATGTGAAGATCGTGCGCTGGCACACCCGCGTGCCGCTCACCGATCCGGGCCGTGTCAGCGACGCGCTGGTATCGGCGCTGCACGGCGCCGGCGCCGTGCACTGGATCGCCATCCACGCCAATCACGCGCGCGAATTCGGTTCGGATGCGCGCAGGGCCATCGCGCGCCTGGCCGATGCCGGACTTCCGCTGGTCAGCCAGTCGGTGCTGCTGAAAGGCGTCAATGACGATGCCGAAACCATGGCGGCGCTGATGCGCGCCTTTGTCGACAACCGTATCAAGCCCTATTACCTGCACCATCCCGACCTGGCGCCGGGCACGTCGCATTTCCGGGCTCCCATCGCCGAAGGGTTGCGGCTGATGCGGGAATTGCGCGCCCGGCTGTCAGGCCTGGAGATGCCCGCCTATATGCTCGACATCCCCGGGGGCTTCGGCAAGGTGCCGCTGGAAAGCGATCATCTGGAAATTTCGGAAAGCGGAACCCGCGTGCGCGATCCTAACGGCCAATGGCACGCTCACGCGGACTGATTACGTCTGCGCTTGAATGGGCCTTCGCTTGCGCTTCGGGCGCTCTCCGCTTTCGCGGGTCCGCTCACATCCTTTCGGATGGCGCGTCTCGCCCCCGCAGCCGCTTGAAGAACGCGCTGACCTTGTGGCGGGTCTGCTCGCGCCGCACCACGCCCATGTCCGTCACCCAGTTGAGCTGGATCACCCGCCGTGGTCCCTCAAAGGCGTGGAAGCCGTGCCAGGCATTGGGCTCGTTCTTGAAGACCAGCAGCGTGCCTTCGTCCGGCGGCACTTCCGCGATCATGTCCTCCAGATCGTCCGGCCCGCGCAACAGGCGCAGGCGGCCGGTCTTGGCCTCCCATTCATTGTTCATGTAGATCAGCACCGTGATCAGCTTGGTGCGGCTGTCAGTGTGGATCTGGCCGTCGCGGGCGGCCGAGACGCCGCGCGCCGTGACCATGGTGGGCCGCCCCTCCAGGCTGAGGCCGAACTTTTCCTCCACGGCGCGGGTGAATTCCGGCCCCTGGATCGCCGCCATGAAGGCGCGGAAGGCCGGGCCGTATTGCAGCGTGGGCAACGGGAAACTGCCGGGATGGCTGACCAGCGGATAGTCGGCATTGATCGCCGGCAGGGCCTCATGGCGCACGAAATTGGGCACCATCAGATAGGGAAAGGGGTCGCGCACCAGGGGTGTGGCGGCAAAGGCCTCAAGGTCGATGGGCAGGGCGTTCGCAGTCATGCCCGCCCCATACTCCGAACCGCCGTAAAACGCAAAAAATCCGGGATTCTCGAGCTCGGCATTTCGCCGGGCAACGCGCAGCATCCGCCAGCTTCCTTCCCCCTCTCGCGCGCAGCGCGCTGGAGGGGGAAGGTGCGGCAGCGAGGTGTCTGCCGGCAGACCCGAGCTGCCGCGGATGGGGGTGAAAAGAAGAAAGGGGAGCCTTGCAGCTCCCCTTTCCCCGACCTGACCTTTCATTTGCCCCACGAAAAGCCAGGTGTTCGTGGCCGACCTCAGTTGGTCGAATAGTGCAGGATCTGCGCCTTGTTGCCGATGGCGCCCGAGGTCATGCTCATGCTGCCGCCGATATTGGTGACCTGGGCATTGATCGTCGAGGTGCCGAAGCTGTTGTTCAGCTGCATGCTGTGGATCGGCATGTTCTGGGCGTTGCTGTCGGCCTCGAAGGTGTTGCCCATCGAGAGCGACTGCATCGCCATGTCGCCGACCACGCCATTGACGCGGGCGTTGATCTGGGTGGACGGATCGGAGGCCTGGCACTCCTGGCTGCTGCGCACCGAGGTCAGCACCGGATCGGTGGAGACCGAGGCCCCGTTGCAGAGCGCCTGGTTGGAGAAGCCGACGCTGCCCCAGACATTGGAGACATCGGCGGTGATGTTGGAGCCGATGGCGGCGTTGGGGCCGACATACTGTTTGTTCTGCACAGTGGTGTTGTTCATCGTCATGATGTCCACCAGGTTGCCGGCCGCGGCGCCCTGGAAGGCGGCGTCGCCACCCACCGAGTCCACCACCGTGTTCAGGTTGGACCACTGGGTCTGCAGGGTCACCTGGCCATTGATGATGTTGGACTGGCCCGAGGAGGTGTCGTTCCAGCTGCCGTAGCCGGCGCCGTAACCGCCACCGTAGCCGTCAGAAGCTCCCGCGCAGGCCAAGGATGCCGACAGGCTCGTCAGAAGCGTAGCCGCGATAAGGGTTCGAGCGATTGATGCCATTGTTCATCTCCATGGGGCGATAGGGGCCGGGTTGATTGGTATAGGGTTGCTGATAGGCGTAGGGCTGCTGATAGGCCATGGCCTGGACGTAAGGCTGCTGATAGGCCAGGGCCTGCTGTTGATAGGGGTTGGGGCCGTAGGGATTGCCGCCGAAATAGTCCACCGCCACGGCGCAGGCGCCGGGGGCGCCATAGGCGCGCGAGATCATCTCCATCACGCTGCGCTCGATCAGCGAGCGCACCGCCAGCTGGATCGGCTCCAGGGCGCTTTCGCCGGCCGAAGCATCGAAGAAGTTGGTGCCGAGAAAGCTGAAGACGCCGGCCGAAACCTGGCGGCCGATGATCTGCTTCTGCAGCGAAACCACGTCCACCACTTCCAGCGTGATCGAGTTCACCAGCCGCAGGTCGGCGGCGATGTTCATCACATACATGCTGCCGCCGAAGGTACCCTTGGTGGCCGCGGTGCCGGTGCCGCCGCCGTCGCCGGTGAGGTTCTCGGAGCGGATGTTGAAGTTCAGCTCGGTGATGCCGCCGACGATGTAATAGTCGGAGCCGAGCACCGATCCGGACAGGATCTTGCGATAGTCGCCCGGCGCCTTGGGCTGGTCGTCGGCGATCAGCTTGTTGTTGGCGTATTTCAGGTCCATTTCGGCCACCGAGGTGTCGAAACGCTCGACCATCGGCACGCCGGCCTTGCCCAGGGCAGCCATCGCCATTAGGGCGGCGCCGGCCGTCACCTTGCGGCCCGAGCCGTCGGATTCGGTCTTGCCGGTGTAATCGCTGATCTGGCCGACCGCGAACTTGATCGGGCGGCCGCGGGTGATGCCCGACAGGCAGCGCAGCGAGGCGGAATAGGGGGTCTCGTTGGAAACCACGGGGGCGCCGCCGATCGGGCTGGTGTATTTGCCTTCCTCATTGGCGTAGGGGCTGATGCAGCCCTCCAGCGACAGCGCGGCGCACATGGCCAGCGCCAGCGGCTTTAGAAGGTGTTTTCGTCCACGGGGCGTCATAGGCGGGGCTTTCCTATTACTCGCTTCGGTTAATGGTTGTTGAGGTCAACAACCGCAGTCTGGCTTCCGTAATTGGTCTGACGAGAGTCGATGACCACAGTGTTGTTGAACCCGATCACTTGGACCTGCAGCTGATTGCCGATCGCCATGGCCTGGCCATAGGCTGCACCTGCACCGCTCGTGCCAACCCCGGAAGCGGCGTACTGGCCGCCCTGGTTGGAGCCGAAATTGGCGGAGGTGATCTGTCCGTCCACCATGGTCAGGTTGCCGTTCTGGTCGCGCAGGCTGTAGTTGGCGGGCGTGTTCTGATTCATCGCCCCGTAACCATTGTAACCCGCGGAATTGTTCCATCCGTCCGCATTGGCCGCGGTGGCGGCCAGCGAGGCGAGGAGGGCGAAGGCGGCGATCTTGATGCTACGCATGACCGGACTTTCCGAATTTCTCGTCCGGGTCTTCGCAATCGCCGTGCCAGTTCTTAATCGCCGTTAAGCATTGGCTGTCCCGCCACGATACGCGAAAGCCCGCGCCTGGCGGCCATGGCCGCCGCCGGCCAGGGTCGCCCGCATCCCGCTTTGGCGCCCCATTTCGGGCAGGGGCGGCGCTCCCGTGCCGGATTGGCACTGCAAGGGCCTTGGCAAGTGCCCGGCCGATAAGGTGTAAAGGGACATGGCGTTCCTTCATCCCGGCCAGAGCCGGCAGCCGGCCTTCAATGCTCCCGTCGTGGTGCTGGGGCTGATCGCGTTCCTGGTTGCCGCCCATGGCCTGCGCATGGCGCTGTCCCCCGCCCAGTCCGCCGATCTGGTGGGTGCCTATGCGCTCATTCCTGCGCGGCTGCTCTTTGCCGGTTCATTCTGGGACAAGGCTGTACCGTTCGTGAGCTACATGGCGATCCATGGCGACTGGGCCCATGTCGGGATCAACTGTGTCTGGCTGCTGGCATTCGGGCCCATCGTGGCGCGGCGGTTCGGCGCCCCGCTCTTTCTTCTTTTCTTCCTGGTCTGCGGCATTGCCGGCGCCGGGCTTTTCCTGGTTTTCGACTGGGGCGGCAGCGAACCGGTTGTGGGGGCGTCGGGGGCAATCTCCGGCCTGATGGGCGCCGCCATCCGCCTGATGCCGGGCCGCTTTCCCTGGGCCCAGCCCGGCGAGGCACCCATCGCGCCGCTTTTCTCCCGACCGGTGCTGAACTTCACCGCGATCTGGGTGGTGCTTAACATGGTGGTGGGAACCCTGGGGCTGGGGCTGGTCCCGGCAGGCCAGGCCATTGCCTGGCAGGCGCATCTTGGCGGCTATGTCGCCGGCCTTCTGTTTGCCGGCGCCTTCGACCGGCTGCGCCCGCATGCGCTTGCACCGCCGCTGGATGACGGCTGACGCCGCGCCGGTCGCATCCGGCCCTTCCCGGCGCTTGCCCGCTTAACAGTCTTGTGGCTCGCTGGCGCTGCAGGCGACGCAGTATAGAAGACCGGCATGCTGCCGGCGCAGCGGGGAAATGCAGATGGCTCTTCGCGGGATAAGCGTGACCGCGCTGCTGTTGGCGGGCGCAGGCAGCGTCGCCGCCCATGCCCAGAGCATCGAGACCGTCAACGTCACCGCCGAGCACCGGCTGGAGGATGTGCAGAGCGTGCCGATGGCGCTCAGCGCCTTCCAGAGCGACGACGTCATCGGCCGCCGCATGGAAGGGGTGCGCGACGTCCAGTTCGCCGTCCCGAACGTCAACTACGCCAAGAACAACTTCGCCAGCTCCAATTTCTCGATCCGGGGGATCGGTACCCAGGTGATCTCCAGCGACAGCGAATATGGCGTCGCCTTCAACATCGACAATGTTTACTATGCCGTGCCGCCCACAGACGCCGCCCAGTTCTACGATGTGGAACGCATCGAGGTGCTGCGGGGCCCCCAATCCACCTTATATGGGCGCGGCGCCACCGGCGGCGCCGTCAACCTGTTCAGCGCCCGCCCGGACCTCAACGTCTTCGCCGCCGACGGCTCCGCAAGCTATGGCAACTACAATGCCGCCGAGCTGAAGGGGATGGTGAACCTGCCGCTGATCGAGGGGCAGTTGGGCCTGCGCCTGGCCGGCGACTGGGTCCGCCATGACGGCTTCACCCGCAACATCTTCGGCGGTGGCCTGCCCTCCCGGGCGGATTCCCGCGATCTCTGGTCCGGGCGCGCCGTGCTACGCTGGCAACCCGGCGAGGATACCACCCTGGACCTGATCGCCGCGCATTCGGCCGAAGCCGACAGCCGCCTGCGCGGCCAGAAGCAGCTTTGCGACACCGACCCCACCGGCACCCTGGGCTGCCTGCCCGACGCCCTCACCGGCAATGGCGGCGCCGTCAACCTCAACGCCACCTTCTTCAGCACGCCCGTCTCCAGGCAGTCCTTCGCCACCATCTTCGCCCCGGTCTACCGGGCGCTGGGCCAGTCGCCGGCGGCGGCGAAGGCAACCGCCGCCACCCTTGGCATCACCGACCTCACCCAGGCCTTCGCCGCCGTGCCGGACGCGGTGCCAGCCGATCCGCGGGTGATCAATTCCGATATCGCGCCGCATCTGCGGGCCCGCAGCAATTCCATCACCTTCGAGGCGCGGCAGCGGCTGAACGACTGGCTCTCCGCCGACCTGGTGGCGGGCTATGCCGACAGCGCCTTCTTCAGCAGCCAGAGCTATACCAACCAGCCAGGTCCGGCCTTCAATCCCGCGCTTCTGGCGACGAGCCTGGCCACGTTCGGCGCCACCCTCAACACCTATGCCGGCGCCGGCCTGGTGCCGGCCAGCTATGCCAGCGCCACCACGGGCCCCTACGCTTTCGTGCTCGATCCGGCCCATGCCGGCACGCTGCCCACCTCGACCTTCGCCAATCTCGGCACGGTCGGCCGCTCCATCGCCCGCTACAGCGCCAATGCCCATGTCTATGACCAGTCGAATGTCTTCAACCGCCAGAACTCGGTCGAGCTGCGGTTCGGCAGCGAGCTGGACGGGCCGTTCAACTTTCAGCTGGGGCTATATTACCTGCGCGCCGACTCGCCGGCCGACTACAGGCTGGCGGCCAACACCCAGGATTACGGCATGGCGCTGCTGGGCGGGCTGCTGGGGCCGTCGCGGGCGCCGGCGCTCTGCGCCAATGCCACCGGCTGCATCTATGGCCCACCCTTCTACCACAATGACGGCGAGCGGGTGGTGATCGATTCCAAGGCGATCTATGGCGAGGCCTATTATGATGTCCTGCCCGGAACGCTGAAAGTCACTCTTGGCCTGCGCGGCACCGAGGACCGCAAGAGCTTCCGCGGCCGTCTCGCCCTGTTCAACGGCCTCATTCCCGCTGGCACCACCGACGAGGATGCCGCGCTGGCGGCGCTGGTGGCCCAGGGCCAGGCCGATTTCGATGCCGGTGCGCCGGGGGCGCAGCTTTGGGAGGAGACCCGGCGCAAGTTCGACAAGCTCACCGGCCGCGCCATGGTCAGCTACACGCCCGCCCTCGGCTTCACCGACCAGACCCTGGTCTATGCCTCCTATTCCAGGGGCTACAAGGCAGGTGGCTCCAATCCCGGCATCCAGAACGGAAACCTGATGGGCATTCCCGCCACCTATCTGCCGGAATCGGTGGATGCCTACGAGCTCGGCACCAAGAACCGGCTTCTGGACGGCCGCTTCGAGGCCAATCTCACCGCCTGGTATTACGATTATCGCAACTACCAGATCTCCACCATCGTGGCGAACACCTCGGTCAACAGCAATATCGGGGCGGCGCTGCGCGGGCTGGAAGCGGAACTGCGCTGGAAGCCGGATTCGCGCTGGGATTTCAATCTCGCCCTCGCCGTCACCCAGTCGCGCATCGGCAACACCATGCAGGTGGACACCCGCAATCCCACCGGCGGCGATCCCAACACCCTGCTGCTGAAGGATGCCAACCTCACCACCACCAATGCCGGCAATTGCGTGCTCTATTACGGCGGCAGCAATTTCGCCGCCGATTTTGCCAGCCTGCAGGCGCTCTCCGGCGGCCTCTTCTTTGCCCCGCCCGGCGGCACCGATGCGTTGCGCGGCTCCGGCATTGCCCATGCCGCCTATGGCACCTGCTATGCCGGGACCAATCCGGCCGATTCCTTCTACGCCCTCAGCCTCAGCAGCCCGCAGCTGAAGGCGCTGCTGGCGGCGACGCATTTCGCCACCAGCGGCGCCGGTGGTGGCACGCTCACCGGCGTGCCGCGCAACCTCAGGGGCAACATGCTCGGCAACACCGCGCCCGCCACGCTCAATTTCGGGGCGAGCTACAGCCAGCCGCTGGAGGGCGGCTTCACCCTGACCGGCCGGGTGGAATGGTACTGGCGCGCCTCCATGTATGGGCGCATCTTCAATGACGGGGCCGACCGGCTGCCCGCCTTCCATGTCGCCAACCTGTTCCTGACCCTGACGCCGCCCTCCGGCGGCTGGTGGCTGCAGGCCTATGCCAAGAATCTGGGCGAGACGGCGGGGATCAACGGCCTCTATGTCGCCGGCGCCACGTCGGGGCTCTATAGCGGCGCCTTCTACACCGATCCGCGCACCTTTGGGCTGGCGATCCACGCCAGCCTGTAGCGCCTACTCGGCCGGCGCCGGCACCGGCTCGCGGCGGTCCTTGGGCGACAGCTTCTGCGCCACCCGGTCCATGTAGGTGTAGATCACCGGCGTGATGTAGAGCGTCAGCAGCTGCGACAGCAGCAAGCCGCCGGCCACGCAAAGGCCGAGCGGGCGGCGGGATTCGGCGCCGGCGCCATGGCCCAGCGCGATCGGCAGCGTGCCCATCATCGCCGCCATCGTGGTCATCATGATGGGGCGGAAGCGGGTGATGGCGGCCTCGAAGATCGCGTCCTCGGCCTTCACGCCGGCCTGGGCGCGCTGCTTGGTGAGGGCGAAGTCGATCATCATGATCGCGTTCTTCTTGACGATGCCGATCAGCATGATCATGCCGACAAAGGCATAGAGCGTCAGCGGCAGGCCGGCGAGATAGAGCGTCAGCAGCGCGCCCATCGCCGCCGAGGGCAGGCCCGACAGGATGGTGAGCGGGTGGATGAAGCTCTCATAGAGGATGCCCAGGATAATGTAGACCACCAGCATGGCCAGCATCAGTAGCCAGCCCATGTTCTGGGTCGAGCTCTGGAAGGCCGCGGCCGTGCCCTGGAAGCTGCCGGTGATGGTGTCGGGCATCTCGATGGTGCGGCTGGCGCGGGCGATGCCGGTCACCGCGTCGGACAGGGCATGGCCCACCGCCATGTCGAACGAGATGGTAATGGCGGGCACCTGGCCGGCATGGTTGACGCTGATCGGCATGGTTTCGTTGGTGATGTCGGTCACCGAGGTCAGCGGCACCAGCGTGCCGTTGGCGGCGGTGATGTAGAGCTTGCCCAGGGCCGCGGGGTCGCGGCGGTATTGCGGCAGCAGCTCCAGGATCACCTCATACTGGTTCGATGGCGCGTTGATCTGCGAGATCTGGCTGGAACTGAAGGCGGCGCCCAGCGCGTTCTCGATCTGCTGCGGCGAGACGCCCAGGGCGGCGGCGCGGTCGCGGTTGATGTTGACCTGCACCGAGGGCATGGCGGCGTCATAGTCGCTGGTGACGTCCACGAAGGCGGGGTCCTTGCGCATCTCCTCCATCAGCCGGCCCGACATGACTTCCAGCTGCTCCAGGTCCAGGCCCTGCAGGGTGTATTGATAGTTGGAACGCGACATGCGCCCGCCCAGGCGCACCGCCGGCGGGTTGGTGAGGAAGATGTTGGCGCCGGGGATGCGCGACAGCTTGGGGCGCAGTTCGCGGATGATTTCGTCGGCGTTCAGCTTGCGCTCGCCCATCGGCTTGAGGGCGATCAGGTTCATGCGGGCATTGTTGGTGCCGGCCTGGCCGTTGCCGCCATCCACCTGGGCCATGGCGCCCTGGACATTGGGGTCGGCGTTGACGATGTCCTGGGCCTGCTGGACATAACGGGTCATCTGCTCGAACGAGGTGCCGTTGGCGGCCTGGATCTGGCCCTGCAGGCGGCCGACATCGTCGGAGGGCAGGAAGTCCTGCGGCATGATCATGAACAGGCCCGCGCTCGCCACCAGGGTGAGGACGAAGATGCCGATCACCACCAGCTTGTGATGCATCGCCGCGCGCAGGGTGCTGGTGTAGCTGTTCTGCATCCAGTTGAAGGTGTTTTCCGAGAGCCGGTAGAACCAGCCATGCGCCTGGCCGTGCTCGTCCTTGAGGATGCGGGCACAGAGCATCGGCGTCAGCGTCACCGAGATGATGCCCGAGGCCAGGATGGCCAGGATGATGGTGACGGCGAATTCGTGCAGCAGCCGCCCGACCACGCCGCCCATGAAGAGGATGGGGATGAAGACGGCCGCCAGCGAGATGGTCATGGACAGGATGGTGAAGCCGATCTCGCCCGAGCCCTTCAGCGCCGCTTCATAGGGCTTCATGCCCTGCTCGATGTGGCGGACGATGTTCTCCAGCATGACGATGGCGTCGTCGACCACGAAGCCGACCGAAAGGGTCAGCGCCATCAGCGATAGATTGTCGAGGTTGAAGCCCATCAGCGACATGCCGGCGAAGGTGCCGATCACGGCGATGGGCAGCGCCAACGCCGGAATCAGCGTCGCAGAGACCCGGCGCAGGAAGGCGAAGATCACCAGCACCACCAGCGCGGCGGCGATCAGCAGTGTGATCTGCACATCGTCCACCGCCGACTTGATGGTGACGGAGCGATCGTAGATCACCTGCAGGTTGACGCTGGGCGGCAGGGTCTGCTGGAACTGCGGCAGCACCGCCTTGATGGCATCGATGGTCTTGATGGTGTTGGAGCCAGGCTGGCGCGAGATGAACAGGGTGATGGCCGGCTTGCCCTTGTACCAGCTGCCGGCATAGGGATTGTTGACGCTGTCGATGACATTGGCGACGTCGCCGACGCGCACCGGTGCGCCGCCGCGATAGGCGATGATCTGGCGGCGGAATTCGGCGGCGTTGTTGAGCTGGCCGTCGGCATGGATGATCGCCGACTTGGTGCCGCCATTGATGGCGCCGGTGGCCTGGTTGACGTTGGCGCTCGAAACCGCCTGGACCAGCGTGTCAAAGCCGATATTGCGCGCCGCCAGCGCCGAGGGGTCGGCCTGGATGCGCACGGCATACTGGGCCGAGCCGGCCACCTGCACCTGGGCGACGCCTTCGATGGTGGAGATCTGCCGCGCCAGCAGGGTCTCGGCATATTCGTCCAGCTTGGACGGCTCCAGCGTCTCCGAGGTCAGGGCGATGAACAGGATCGGCAGGTCGGCCGGATTCTGCTTGCGGAAGGTGGGCGGGGAGGGCATCGCCC
>CAZYGO010000225.1:0-6289 GCA_964647455.1 uncultured Rhizobium sp. | reverse complement strand
GGCCGTGCCCCCATCCGGACGGTTGGGCCAGCATATCGACATCACCGTCTAAGGGATTTCAGCCGGCGCGCCGCCGCCGCACCGGCCGGGCCTGATGCTCCTGGCCGCCGGCGGCCATGGCTTCCGCCGCCTGGGCGATCTCGCGCAGCGCCTTGACGAATTTCTGCCGGTCGGCCGCCGGCAAGGCTTCCAGCAACTGGCGCTCGGCGCGGTCGGCGGCGTTGCGCGCGCTCCTGAGCGCCTTCTTGCCCGTCGCGCTGATCGCCACCGCGTTGGCGCGCTGGTCTTCCTCGGTCCGCTCGCGGCTGAGCAGGCCGCGCTCCAGCATGCGGCGCACCATCTCCGCCAGTGTCGAGCGGTCGATGCCGGTGATCTCCACCAGCGCGGTCTGGCTGGCGCCGTCATTCTGTTCCAGCGCGGCGAGCAGGGTGAATTGCTGCTTGGTGAGTTCGCGCGCGCCCGCCTCGCGGGCATAGAGGTCGCCATAGAATTGCTGGCAGCGGCGGATCAGGTGCGAGGGCGCTTCCGACAGGTCAAATCCACCCGGCGCCTTTCGCGTTCCCTTGATCATGAAATCCCCTGCCTTGCACGCGTTGCGTTTCGTCTCTGCCGGACGAACGCCTTTTCATCTCGCGTCCGGATGCATGTTAAACTGGTTTTGCGCGCGCTTGTCCATGCGCAAAATTCCGCATTGCGAGTGGGGCGCATACGGAGCAACACGGTTGCGGAAAGTTTCATCCCGTGGCGTGCCGTCCGTGCCGCGGCGGCACACACAATGAATGGTAGCCAGCAGGCCCTGCCGCATATCTGTTGCGGCAATGGGTTTTTTGTCTCAGTTGCCTTTGGTTTCATCCCGCCCATGGCGCAGGATGAGCGGCGTTTGCGCCAGCGCAAAAAGAAATACCAGCGGCAGTATGACCCAGACTTTGAAATCAACCCAGAGCGCGGTGTCGAGATTGCGCCACACCGCCTCATTGAGCGCGGCCAGCGCCAGGCAGAACAGACCCCAGCGCAAGGTGAGTTTTCTCCAGCCGGACTCCGTCAGATCAAAGGCTTGCGCAAAAACATATTTGATGAACAGCCGTCCGGTCGCCAACCCGCCCAAAAGGATGACGCCGAAGAAAAGATAGAGAATGGTGACCTTGACCTTGAGAAAGGTCTCATTTTTCAGATAGAGCGTCAGACCGCCAAAGACCATTACCAGGATGGCGGTGAACAGGGGCATGGGCGAGAGCTTGCGCTCGATCACCCAGCCCAGCACCAGGGAAATACCGATCGCCACCATGAAGGCGGCGGTGGCGGCGAAGAAACCGCCCAGCCTGAAGGCAATGAAGAAGACCAGGAGCGGGCCCAGATCGAGCACCAGGCGGCGAAGCTGCTGGTTCATCCTTCCGCTCCCGTAAGCGCGCGGGCGAAGGCCGCCGCATCAAAGGCCTGCAGGTCGTCCTCGCCTTCGCCGATCCCCAGATAGTGTACCGGCAATCCGAACCGCGCCGCCAGCGCCACCAGGATGCCGCCCTTGGCGGTGCCGTCCAGCTTGGTCATCACCAGGCCGGTCAGCGGCACGGACTGGCCGAAGGCCTCGACCTGCGAAAGGGCATTCTGGCCGGTGGTGGCGTCCAGCACCAGCAGCACGGCATGGGGCGCGGCGGGATCGAGTTTCTTGACGACACGGGCAATCTTCTCCAGCTCCGCCATCAGGCCGGCCTTGTTCTGCAGGCGGCCAGCGGTGTCGATCAGCAATACGTCGCTGCCATTGGCGCGCGCCTGCTCCAGGGCATTGAAGGCCAAGCCCGCCGCGTCGCCGCCCTGCCGGCCGGCGACGAATTGCGCGCCGGTGCGCCCGGCCCACACACCGAGCTGCTCGATGGCGGCGGCGCGGAAGGTGTCGCCTGCCGCGAGCGTCACTTTGGCGCCGCCCGAAATCAGGCGCTTTGCCATCTTGCCGATCGTGGTGGTCTTGCCGGCGCCGTTCACGCCGGCCACCAGCACCACAAAGGGCTTGCTGCCGCCCTCGGGGAGCAGCGGCCTGGCCACCGGCGCCAGCAGGCGGGTGATTTCCTCCGCCAGCAGGGCGCGCAGCTCGCCGGCGGAGATGTCCGCCTCGTAACGTCCGCGCGCGATGGCGGCGGTGATGGCCTTGGCCTGCGCCGTGCCCAGGTCGGCGCGGATCAGCGCCTCTTCCAACTCGGCCAGGGTGGCGGCGTCCAGCTTCCTGCGGGTGAAAAGGCCGACCAGGCTGTCGGACAGGCCGCCCTTTTTCGCCAGGCCCTGTTTCAGCCGCGCAAAGAAGCCGGGCGGGGCCGGCGTCTGACCGAAGCTCTTCATGCCGCCCGCTCCGCGATCAGGGTTTCGCCGGCCACGCCGGTCAGGCGCGCATGCACGAATTGTCCATGCATGGCGCCGTCCAGTCTTGCCGGCGTGAAGCAGGGTGTGCGGCCGATGCCGCCGCGCTCCATCAACAGTTGCGCGCGCTTGCCCACCAGCGATTGCAGATGGCGGGCTTTCGCCGCCAGGCCCGCCTGGCGCAGGCGGGCGGCGCGTTCCCGGATGAGCGCGCCGGGTACCGGCGGCATTTTCGCCGCCGGCGTGCCGGGACGCGGACTGAAGGGGAAGACATGCAGGAAGCGGAAGTCCGCCTCCGCCACCAGCCCGAGCGTGTTGTCGAACATGGCGTCGGTCTCGGTGGGAAAGCCGGCGATCAGGTCGGCGCCGAACACGGCCTCGGGCCGCAGGGCGCGGACGCGGGCGATGAAGGCCAGCGTGTCGGCGCGGCTATGGCGGCGTTTCATGCGCTTGAGGATCAGGTCGTCGCCCGACTGCACGGAGAGATGGAAATGCGGCATCAGCCGCTCTTCCTCGGCGATCAGTCGCAGCAGGGTTTCGTCGGCCTCGATCGAGTCGATGGAGGAAAGGCGCAGGCGCCTGAGGCCGGGAACCAGCGCCAGGAGCTTGCCCGCCAGCATTCCCAGCGTCGGCGATCCGGGCAGGTCCGCCCCCCAGGAGGTGAGATCCACGCCGGTCAGCACGATCTCGGCGAAGCCGGCGGCGGTCAGGCGGCGGGCCTCGGCCACCGCTTCGCCCATGCCGACGCTGCGGGACGGGCCGCGGCCAAAGGGAATGACGCAGAAGGTGCAGCGATGGTCGCAGCCGGTCTGCACCCCCATGAAGGCGCGGGTATGGCCTTCGAAGTGATCGACGAATTGCGGCGCGGTCTGCCGCACCGTCATGATGTCGTTGACCGCCAGGCGCGGCAGCGCGCCCTGGCCGAAGGCGGCCCAGGTGCCGGCCTCGAGTTTCTCCGCATTGCCGATCACGGCATCCACTTCCGCCATGGCGGCATAGGTTTGCGGCTGGATCTGCGCGGCGCAGCCGGTGACCAGGATGCGCCGGTCCGGTCGTTCGCGCTTCAGGCGGCGGATGGCCTGGCGCGACTGGCGCACCGCCTCGGCGGTGACGGCACAGGTATTGTCGATTACGGCGTCGCGCAGCTGCGCCACGCCGGCGCGGGCGCGGATGGCCTCGCTTTCAAAAGCGTTGAGACGGCAGCCGAAGGTCAAGACTTCGATGCTCATCCGAACTTCGTCAAATCCACCTGGCCGCGATAGACCAGGGCGCCCGGGCCGGTCATGATCACATGGCCGTCGCTTTGCCGCCATTCGATCCGCAGCGTGCCGCCGTCCAGCACGATTTCGGCCTCCCGCCCGCTCTTGCCCAGCCGGGCCGCGGCCACCGCCACGGCGCAGGCGCCGGTGCCGCAAGCCAGGGTGATGCCCACGCCGCGCTCCCAGGTGCGCTGGCGCAGCCGGTTCGGGCCGACAAGGCTGACGAATTCGACATTGGTGCGCGCGGGAAAAAGCGGATGGGTTTCGATCTTGGGGCCCAGCAGCGCAACCGGCGCCGTCTCGGCGTCGGGCACGAAGATAATGCAGTGGGGATTGCCCATCGAAACCGCGCTGACCGGCAGGTTCTGGCCTTCCACCGGCAGGGTGAAGCCCTTGGTGTCGCGCGCCTCGGCCAGGGGAATCTGGTTCCACTCCAGCCGGGCCGGTCCCATGTCCACCTGCACCAGTCCCTTGCCGGCATCGCTGCCGCTCACCAGCCCGGCGCGGGTCGAAAGCCGCACGCTGCGAAGGCCGCGCTCGTCCATCAACAGGCGCGCGACGCAGCGGGTGGCGTTGCCGCAGGATTCGACTTCGCCGCCATCGGCGTTGAGGAAGCGCAAGGACGCATCGGCCTCGGCGCCGCCCGGACCGATGATCACCACCGTGTCGCAGCCGATGCCGAAGCGGCGGTCGGCGACGGCTTTCGCCTGCGCCGGGCTGAGGTTGATAGCGGCGTCGCGGGCGTCGAAGACGACGAAATCGTTGCCCAGGCCGTGCATTTTCAGGAAGGCGGTCATGCCGGGTTTATATGGGAGAGAGTGCGGCTTTGCCATGGACTTTCGGAACGAAAATTCCGAGCATATTCCCCATCCGAAGGGGATCAGCCATGCGCGCCTTGATGTGCCTTGTCCTGCTGTTGTCCGGAATTGCGGGAGCGCTCGCGGTGGAAGAAAAAGACCCCTATGCCTGGCTGGAAGACGTGCATGGCAGGAAGCCGCTGGAATGGGTGGCGGCGCAGAACAGGACCGCGCTGGGCCGGCTGAAAGCCGATCCGCGCTACGACGCCAACTACAAGAGCGTGCTGCAGGTGCTGGATGCGCCCGACCGCATTCCCTATGCGACGCTGGACCACGGCTTTGCCTACAATTTCTGGCAGGACGCGAAGAATCCCAAGGGCATGTGGCGGCGCACGACCATCGCCGACTACCAGAACAGGGCGCCGAAATGGGAGGTGCTGCTGGACGTGGACGCCCTGGCGAAGGCGGAAAAGGAAAACTGGGTGTTCAAGGGCGCCCAGGTTTCGCCGGGTGAAGGCCGGGCGCTGGTGGTGCTGTCGCGCGGCGGCGGCGATGCCAGCGTGGCGCGGGAATTCGACATCAAGAGCCGCAAATGGGTGGCAGGCGGCTTTGCCCTGCCCGAAGCCAAGATCGACCTGGCCTGGCTGGATGACGACACCATCCTCTTCACCACCGCCAGGGACGGGGCCACCAAGTCGGGTTATGGCCGCATCGTCAAACAGTGGAAGCGCGGCGCCCAGCCGGTCACGCTATATGAAGGCAAGGTCGAAGATGTCGGCACCTCGCCCGCGGTCTTCCATGGCCGGGACCAGACCATAGCGCTGGCGATCCGTTCGGTCAGCTTCTTCGAGAACGAATATTACCGGCTGGAGAACGGCAAGGCTCGCAAGCTGGCGATGCCGCTTTCGGCCAACCTGCAGGCGGTATTCGACGGCGCCTATCTCGCCCTGCTGCGGGAGGATTTCGGCGGCTTCAAGAAGGGCTCGCTGGTGGCGTTTCGCGACGGTGCGCCCACCCAGCTGATCCTCGATCCGGGCCCGCGCGCCAGCATCGAAGGCGTCGCGGCGGGCCGCGACAAAGTCTATGCGACGGTGACGAGGAACGTCATCGGCTCGGTGCATGTCTTCACCGCGAATGGCCCAAAAGGCACACAAGGCCGATGGTCGGACACGGTGCTGAAGCTGCCGGGCAACGGTTCGGCCGACATCGCGGCGGTCAATGATTACGGCCCCGAGGCGATGTTCACCTTCCAGAACTATCTGACGCCGTCCACGCTCTATTTCGATGGGGGCGACGACGCGCCCAAGGCGATCAAGGCGCTGCCGGCGCGCTTCGATGCTTCCGCCATGGTGACGGAGCAGTTCGAGGCCACCAGCAAGGACGGCACGAAAATCCCCTATTTCGTCACAAGGCCGAAAGCGTTGCGTGGCCCGGCGCCGGCGATCCTTTACGGCTATGGCGGCTTTGAATCCTCGCTCACCCCCGGCTATTCCGCCAATGCCGGGCGGCTTTGGGTGGGCAAGGGCGGCATCTATGTCGTGGCCAATATCCGCGGGGGCGGCGAGTTCGGCCCGGCCTGGCACGAGGCGGCGCTGAAGCAGAACCGCCAGCGCGCCTTCGACGATTTCGCCGCCGTGGCCGACGACCTGGTGAAGCGCAAACTGACCACGCCCAAACAGCTGGGCATCATGGGCGGCAGCAATGGCGGCCTTCTGGTCTCCACCGTAATGACGCAGATCCCGGAAAAGCTGGGCGCCGTGGTCTGCCAGGTGCCGCTGATCGACATGATCGCCTATACCCATCGGGGCGCGGGTTCGAGCTGGATCGGGGACTATGGCGATCCGGCGGTGCCGGCGGAGCGCGACTACATCCAGACCTATTCGCCGT
>CAZYGO010000224.1:0-3153 GCA_964647455.1 uncultured Rhizobium sp. | reverse complement strand
GCCGGTCCTCGCCGCGAGCGCTCAGCGCGCCCGTATCAGCAGCACTTCAGCAGCACTTCCCCGTCCGGTTGCGGTATCTCGCGTCCTGACGCTCGCGGAAAAACTCCTCGTACGTCATGACCGGACGGTCCGGATGCGTCGCGCGCATGTGCGCGACGTAGCCGTCGTAATCCGGCAGGCCGATCATCAGCCGCATGGCCTGGCCGAGATAACGGCCGGCGGTTTGTACGTCTTCACGCAGTCCGGAGAACATGAGGGGCTCCTGAAAGTACCGGTGTCAGTGTACGCGCTTCGCCACGACGCCGCCGGCCGGCATCGGCTCGAACGGCGTTTCCTGCACGGTCGGACGATTGACCTGGCGCGCGCGCGCGATCGCAATCAGACCATACACGACGACCGCCGCCACCACGAAAATGAACACGCCGGAGAGCGTCGCGTTCACGTAGTCGTTGAAGATCAGCCGCTGCACTTCGGCAGCCGACTTCGCCGGCGCCGGCACCTTGCCTTCCGCGAGCGCCGCCGACAGCTTCGACGCATGCGCGACGAAGCTCACCTTCGGGTTGGACGAGACGATCTTCTGCAGGCCGGCCGTGGTCGTGCAGATGAGCAGCCACACCGTCGGCGCGGCGGTCACCCATGCGAAGCGATCGCGCTTCATCTTGAACAGCACGACCGTGCCGAGCATCAGCGCAATGCCGGCGAGCATCTGGTTCGAGATGCCGAACAGCGGCCACAGCGTGTTGATGCCGCCGAGCGGATCGACCACGCCCTGATACAGGAAGTAGCCCCACGCCGCCACGCACAGCGCGGTTGCGATCAGGTTGGCCGGCAGCGAGTCCGTCCGCTTGAGCGCCGGATGGAACGTGCCGAGCAGGTCCTGCAGCATGAAGCGGCCCGCGCGCGTGCCCGCGTCGACCGCGGTCAGGATGAAGAGCGCTTCGAACAGGATCGCGAAGTGATACCAGAACGCCATCATCGCCTGGCCGCCGATCACCTGGTGCAGGATCTGCGCCATGCCGACCGCCAGCGTCGGCGCACCGCCCGCACGCGCGACGATCGTCGATTCGCCGACCGCGTGCGCGGTGGACGTCAGCATGTCCGGCGTCAGCACGAAGCCCCACTGGCTAACCGTGTGCGCGATCGCATCCGGCGTCGTGCCGAGCACGGCGAGCGGCGCGTTCATTGCGAAGTACACGCCCGGCTCGATCACCGATGCGGCGACGAGCGCCATGATCGCGACGAACGACTCCATCAGCATGCCGCCGTAGCCGATGAAGCGCGCGTTGGTCTCGTTATCGAGCATCTTCGGCGTGGTGCCCGACGAGATCAGCGCATGGAAGCCCGACACCGAACCGCAGGCGATCGTGATGAACAGGAACGGGAACAGGTTGCCCGACCACACCGGGCCCGAGCCGTCGATGAACTTCGTGAGGGCCGGCATCTTCAGTTCCGGCGCGACGACGAGAATGCCGACCGCGAGCGCGAGGATCGTGCCGATCTTCAGGAACGTCGACAGGTAGTCGCGCGGCGCGAGCAGCAGCCACACCGGCAGCACCGATGCGATGAAGCCGTAGCCGATCAGGATCCACGTGAGCTGCGTGCCGCTGAACGTGAACATCGCGGCCAGCGTGGCGTTGTCGTGCACGTACTGGCCGAACGCGATCGACGCGATCAGCAGCACGAAGCCGATGACCGACACTTCGCCGATCTTGCCCGGACGGATAAAGCGCAGGTAGATGCCCATGAACAGCGCGATCGGAATCGTTGCGCCGACGGTGAACGTGCCCCACGGCGAGTTCGTCAGCGCCTTCACGACGATCAGCGCGAGCACCGCGAGAATGATGATCATGATGAGGAACGTGCCGAACAGCGCGATCACGCCCGGCACCGTTCCGAGTTCCATCTTCACGAGGTCGCCGAGCGAGCGGCCGTCGCGGCGCGTCGAGATGAACAGCACGACGAAGTCCTGCACCGCGCCCGCGAACACGACGCCCGCGAGAATCCACAGCATGCCGGGCAGGTAGCCCATCTGCGCGGCGAGCACCGGGCCGACCAGCGGGCCCGCGCCCGCGATCGCCGCGAAGTGGTGACCGAACAGCACGACGCGGTTGGTCGGCACGTAGTCGAGGCCGTCGTTATGGCGCACGGCCGGCGTCATGCGCAAGCCGTCGAGCTGCAGGACCTTGCTCGCGATGAAGCGGCTATAGAAGCGGTACGCGATCAGATAAACGCAGACCGCGCAGATCACGATCCACAGTGCGCTGACTCGCTCGCCGTGCGCGAGCGCGATGGTGCCGAACGCAAACGCGCCCAATAGCGCGACAAGTGTCCAGACGACAAAACTGGATGCCCGATTCATGGCGTCTCCTGTTATTCCTTTGTGATTCTTGGCATACCCGGCCTGGGAAGCCGGACCTGCGCATCGCCGGCCGGGCGTGACCCGTCCGGCGTATGCAATATGGACAACGACACGATTGCACCGTGCCGTGGGCGTGTAGTATTCGCTTTCGCCCTCTACGCGACAAGCGGACAATTACGTAACCCTTATACGTGCTACTACGTAGGGCGCAGTGCATTAACACGATGAATCTGAAGACGAAGATTTTTTTGCTGGCGGTCGTGCCGTTTCTGCTGGCGATTGCCGGCATCGGGCTCGGCATGCGGCAACAGGCCACTGCGCTTGCGGCAACGGAGCACGCGACCATCGAAGCCGCGTACCTGGCCAGCAAGGAGACCGAACTGCGGCACTATGTCGACCTCGCGACGAGTGCGATCGCCCCGCTCTACGACGCATCCGCCGACCCGGCGGCGGACGACGACGCGCTGCGCCAGCGCGCGCTCGCCGTGCTGCGGAAAATGGACTTCGGCCCCGACGGCTATTACTTCGTGTACGACATGCACGGCCGCTCGCTGATGCATCCGCGCGAGCCGAACCTCGTCGGGCGCGACCTGTGGGACATGCGCGACCCGGCCGGCTCGCCGACGATCCAGCAGCTGATCGCGGCCGCCTCGCGCGGCAGCGGCATCTATCTGGACGACGTCGATTCGGCGCTCGCGCACATCGATGAGCGCGCATCCGCGAACATCGAGCGCACGCTGCGATGGCTCGGGCTGATCGCGCTCGCGGGCGTCGTGGCGATCGCGCTCGGCGCG
>CAZYGO010000223.1:0-3172 GCA_964647455.1 uncultured Rhizobium sp. | reverse complement strand
CTGACCCCGGCCATCTCGGTGCTGTCGGCGCTGGAAGGCATCGGGGTCGAGTCTGCTGGCTTCAAGCCCGTCATCCTGCCGCTGACCCTGGCGGTGCTGGGCGGGCGTTTCGCGGTTCGGAGCCGCGGCACCCACCGGATCGGAAGGTTGTTCGGGCCGGTGATGCTGCTCTGGTTCGCGGTGCTGGCCGTGCTGGGCGCCATGGCGGTGGCGCGCGCGCCGCAGATCCTGCAGGCGGTCAATCCCGCCTATGGCGTGGCGCTGTTCGCCCATGAACCCTGGACCGCCTTCGTCGCGCTGGGTTCGGTGGTGCTGGCGGTGACGGGCTGCGAGGCGCTCTATGCCGACATGGGCCATTTCGGCGCCCGCGCCATCCGCTGGGCCTGGCTGTTCGTCGCCTTTCCCGCCCTGATGCTGAACTATTTCGGCCAGGGCGCCCTGCTGCTGTCGCGGCCGCAGGCGTCATCCTTCATCTTCTACGCGCTGGTTCCCGGCTGGGCGCATTATCCCATGGTGGCGCTGGCCACCATCGCCACCATCATCGCCAGCCAGGCGGTGATCAGCGGCGTCTTTTCCATCACCCGCCAGGCGGTGCAGCTAGGCCAGTTGCCCCGCATGGAGATACGCCACACCAGCGCCACCGAGCAGGGCCAGATCTACGTCCCGCGCAGCAACGCCCTGCTCTGCGTCGGCGTGGTGCTGATCGTCCTGATCTTCAAGACCTCCGATGCCCTGGCCACGGCCTATGGCATCGCGGTGACCGGCGTGATGGTGATCTCGACCTTCCTGGTGGCGGTGGTGGCGCTGTATCGCTGGAAGTGGCGGCTGCCCCTGGTGCTGGCGGTGTTCGGCGTGCTGGGCCTTGTGGATATGCTGTTCCTCGCCTCCAACAGCCTCAAGGTCGCCGAGGGCGGCTGGCTGCCGCTGGCGGTTGCGGCGGGCGTCTTCATCGTGATGGACACCTGGCGGCTGGGGCGGCGGCTGCACCTAGAGAAGATGCGCGACAATGCCCTGGCGCTCGACCTCTTTCTCGCCCGCGCCGACAGGATCAGCCAGCGCATCCAGGGCACGGCGGTGTTTCTCTCCCCCCGCACCGACATCGTGCCCAACGCGATGCTGCACAGCCTGAAGCACTATCACGTGCTGCACGAGCGGGTGGTGATCTGCTCGGTCAATGTCGCCGACACGCCGGTGGTGGCCGACGCAAGGCGGGTGACGGTGCAGAAGCTGGGCAAGGGTTTCTTCGCGGTGAAGCTCGCCTATGGCTTTTTCGAGACCCCGGATATCCCCGAGGCCCTGAACCTGGCGCGGGCGCAGGGCCTGGCGCTGGAAGAGGAGAGCACCACCTATTTCCTGGGGCGCGAAACACTGGTGCCAGGCGAGCGGCCGGAACTGCCGCGCTGGCGGGTAGCGCTCTACATGTGGCTGGCGTCGAACGCGCTGTCGCCGGCGAGGTTCTATCACCTGCCGCCGGGCCGGGTGGTGGAACTGGGGACGCAGGTTTCGATTTGATCCCCCTCCGCCCTTCGCTGGTTTAACCGCCTACCGGTGGCCAGCTACGGGCACCTCCCCCTGGGTGCGCTACGCGCACAGGGGGAGGCAGGCCCGGGCTAGAGATTATCGAAGCTACTAATCCAGCGCGTAGACCAGCGCCTTCAGGTAGGCGCTTTCCGGCAGCAGGGGATGCACCGGATGGTCCGCCCCGGCGCCCGCGCTGCGGACCAGCGCGGCGGGCCGGCCGGTGCGGTTGACGCCGGCGGCGCATTCCGCGGCGAACCGCTCCGGCGGGATGTTGTGGGAACAGGACGCCACCAGCAGGAAACCGCCCGGCGCCGTCACTTCGGCCGCCATGCGCGCCAGCTTGCGATAGGCCTTGGCGCCGGGCTCCAGGTCCTTCTTCGATTTCACGAAAGGCGGCGGGTCGGCGACGACGATGTCGAATTTCTCGTTCGCCGCGATCAGCCGCTCCAGTTCCTCGAAGACGTCGCAGCGCACCGGCTTGATTGCCGCGCCATTGGCGCGGGCGCTTTCCTCGGCCAGCGCCAGCGCGGGGGCGGAGGAATCCAGGCAGACCACTTCGGCGGCCCCGGCCCTGGCCGCGAGCAGCCCGAAGCCGCCGGTATAGGAATAGGCGTCGAGCACGCTCCTGCCCCTGGCGAGCGCGGCGATGAAGGCGCGGTTGTCGCGCTGGTCGTAATACCAGCCGGTCTTCTGGCCTTGGGTCAGGTCGGCAAGATAGCGGCAGCCATTCTCGCTGACGGCGATGCGCGCGCCTTCGCCGCGGGCGGCGCGGACATAGCCGTCCAGTCCTTCCAGCGCGCGGGACGGCGCGTCGTTGCGCAGGATGACGGTTCGGGGCTTCAGCACCGCATCGAGGGCCGCCAGGATGGCGTCGAGCTGTCTTTCGATGCCCGCCGTTCCCGCCTGCAGCGTCAGCACATCGTCGAAGCGGTCGATCACCAGCCCCGGCAGGCCGTCGCCTTCCGCGTGGCAGAGGCGATAGAAGGGGCTGTCATACAGCGCCTCGCGCAGGCGCAGCGCCCGGCCGATACGGGCGGCGAAGAAGTCCGCGTCGATGGCGGTGTCGCAAGCCTGCGCCAGCAGCCGGACCGCGATCAGGCTTTTGGGATTGAAATATCCGGTTCCCAGGTCGCGGCCGTCTTCGCCCCGCACATTGACGATGCTGCCCGGCGCGATCGCCTTGGCGGCGGCGTCCATGCGGATTTCGTTGGCGAAGATCCAGGGACTGCCGATGCGGGCGCGGCGGCCCTTGGGGAGTATGACGGTTTTTCTGGACATCGATTTCTATTGCGCTTCCTGCCCGGCCTTCGCAACCCCAAAGCTTGCTCGGCACTCCGCGCTCAAACCGGTCCACTGGGCCGATTTGCCCCGCGACGATAAGCGCCGCGGGGCGCGCCTCACCCCCTTGCGCGCCCGTCCACGCCGTCCTTAGATGCCCGCCAGATCAGGGAGTTTTTGCGATGGCCGTGGACGGACAGTGGGAAATCGTCATCAACTCGCCGCTGGGTGCGCAGAAGGCCCAGCTTGACCTCAAGGCCGATGGCGGGGCGCTGAGCGGCACCCAGACCGCCCAGGGCAGCACCCAGGCGCTGGCCAACGGCAAGGTCGACGGCAATGCGGTGAGCTGGTCGGCCAACATCACCTCGCCCAT
>CAZYGO010000222.1:0-3108 GCA_964647455.1 uncultured Rhizobium sp. | reverse complement strand
CTTTGTTCCCCATCGCTACGCGAAGGTAGAGTCATGACGTTGAAATACACCAAGGAGCACGAATGGGTGCGCGTGGAGGGCGATATCGCCACCTGCGGCATCTCCGCGTACGCGGCCGAGAAACTGGGCGATGTCGTCTATGTCGAGCTGCCGCCCGAGGGCGTGGTGGTCGAGAAGGACAAGGAAATGGCCGTGGTCGAAAGCGCCAAGGCCGCATCGGACGTCTACGCCCCGCTCTCGGGCGTGATCGCCGCGCAGAACGAGGATCTCGACGAGAAGCCCGAGATCGTCTCGGAATCGCCCGAGGGCGAAGGCTGGTTCGTGAAGATCAAGCTCTCGAACCCGGCCGAACTCGATGGGCTGATGAACGAAACGCAGTACGCGGACTATGTGAAAGGCCTCTAAGCCATGCGCTATCTGCCGCTTCAGAACGAAGACCGCGCCGCGATGCTCGCCGCCATCGGCGCGAAATCCATCGACGATCTTTATCGGGACGTGCCGCGCGAAGCGCGCCTCGACGGCCTGATCGATCTGCCGCGCGCGGCGGGCGAAGCCGAGGTCGAGCGCGCGTTCAGGCGCTACGCCGCGCGGAATAAATCCGCGGCCGCCGCGCCGTTTTTCATCGGCGCTGGCGCCTATCGCCATCATGTGCCGGCCAGCGTCGATCACCTGATCCAGCGCTCGGAATTTCTCACCGCCTACACGCCCTATCAGCCGGAGATCGCGCAAGGCACGCTGCAGGCGCTCTACGAATTTCAGACGCAGGCGGCGATGCTGACGGGCATGGAGATCGCCAACGCCTCGATGTGGGACGGCTCGACCGCGTGCGCGGAGGCGGCGCTGATGGCCGCGCGCGTGACCAAGCGCAAGAAGGTGATCCTCTCCGGCGGCCTGCATCCGCATTATGCGGAAACGACGAGGACGATGGCCGGCAATGGCGGGGTAGACCTCGTCGCCTGCGCGCCGGCGATCGATGCGGAAGCGGCCGTGCTCGCGGCGCTGGATGAGCAGACCGCCGCCGTGATCGTGCAATATCCCAACGTGTTCGGCGCGCTGACCGATCTGGCCCCCATCGCCGAGGCGGCGCACGCCAAGGGCGCGCTGCTGATCGCGATCTTCACCGAGGCGGTCGCGTTCGGCCTGATCGAAGCGCCCGGCGCGATGGGCGCGGACATCGTCGCCGGCGAGGGCCAATCGATCGGCAATGCGCTCAATTTCGGCGGGCCCTATGTCGGCCTGTTCGCCACGCGCGAAAAGCTGGTGCGCCAGATGCCCGGCCGGCTTTGCGGCGAAACCCTCGACGCCGAAGGCAATCGCGGCTTCGTGTTGACGCTCTCCACGCGCGAGCAGCATATCCGCCGCGAGAAGGCGACCTCGAACATCTGCACCAATTCCGGCCTTTGCCAGCTCGCGTTCACGATCCACATGACGCTGCTGGGCGAAGCGGGCCTTCGCCGCCTTGCCGCGCTCAATCACGAGAAGGCGTGCGCGCTGGCCGCGGCGCTGGGCGCGGTCCAAGGCGTCCGTGTGCTGACGAAATCGTTCTTCAACGAGTTCGCCATTCAGCTGCCGCGGAGCGCTGGCCTCGTGATCGAGGCGCTGGCGCGCAAGGGCGTGATGGGCGGGCTCGCCTATTCGCGCCTCGCGCCCGGCCAGATGGAAGACGTCGCCCTCGTCTGCGCGACGGAAATGAACACGGACGAGGATATCGAAGCCTACGCGAAAGCGCTGAGGGAGGTGCTGGCATGAGCGGCGCTGACCGGACGAGATTAGGACCGCTGGCGTCCTCGCCGGCACGCGCCATATCCGAAACAAACACGCGTGGCGGCTTTGCCTTCGCGGACTTTGCCGGCGAGGACGCCGGCGGTCCTAATCGCCCTAGGGAGATGCAATCATCATGACCGCTGAAACCGTTTCCGGCTCGCGCGGGCTGTTGCAGGCCGAGGGGCTCATTTTCGAAGCGGGCGATCCGGGCCGCACGGGCGTCGATCTGCCGGAGCCGAAGGGCGGCGCCGATCGCCTTGGCGGGCTGAAGCGCAAGAGCGCGCTGGGGCTTCCGGGCCTCTCCGAGCCGGAGGCCGTGCGCCATTATGTGCGGCTCAGCCAGCGCAATTACGCGATCGACCTGGGCATGTTCCCGCTCGGCTCGTGCACGATGAAGCACAATCCGCGGCTCAACGAAAAAGTGGCGCGCCTCGAAGGCTTCGCGGACCTGCATCCGTTGCAGCCGATCTCCACCGTGCAGGGCGCGCTTGCGCTGATGGCGGAGCTTTCGCGCTGGCTGGTGACGCTCACCGGCATGCAGGCCGTGGCGCTTTCTCCCAAGGCCGGCGCGCACGGCTAATTCTGCGGCATGATGGCGATCAAGGCCGCGCTGGAAGCGCGCGGCGAGGGCGGCAAACGCAAGCGCGTGCTGGTGCCGGAATCCGCGCACGGCACAAATCCGGCCACGGCCGCCGCGTGCGGCTTCACCGTCGATGAAGTGCCCGGCACGAAGGACGGGCGCGTCGATCTCGAAGCGCTGAAGGCCAAGCTCGGGCCGGACGTCGCCGCCATCATGCTGACCAATCCCAATACGTGCGGCCTGTTCGAGCGCGACGTGAAAACGATCGCCGATCTCGTCCACGCCGCCGGCGGCTATTTCTATTGTGACGGCGCCAAGTACAACGCCATCGTCGGGCGCGTGCGGCCCGGCGATCTCGGCGTCGACGCCATGCACATCAATCTGCACAAGACGTTCTCCACGCCCCACGGCGGGGGCGGTCCCGGCGCGGGGCCGACCGTGCTTTCCGCCGCGCTCGCGCCCTATGCGCCCGCGCCGCGCGTGGTGAAGGAGGGCGAAGGCTTCACGCTGATCGAGCACGCCGAAGACGCGGAAAGCGCGTTCGGCCGGCTCTGCGCGTTCCACGGCCAGATGGGCATGTATGTGCGCGCGCTGGCCTATATGATGAGCCACGGCGCGGACGGGCTGCGCCAGGCCGCCGAAGACGCCGTGCTCAACGCGACTTATCTGCTCGCGCGGCTGAAGCCGCCCCTGTCCGCGCCGTTCGGGGGTGCTCCCGGTGAATTTTCGCCCTGCATGCACGAGGCGCTGTTCGACGATAGCTT
>CAZYGO010000221.1:0-6650 GCA_964647455.1 uncultured Rhizobium sp. | reverse complement strand
CATCAAGGTCGGCCGCCAGGTCATAGGCGCGGCGCATTTCCGGCCCATCGGCATCCACATGCATCTTCAGTTCGCCGAAGCCCTTGGCGCCGGTCTTCACCGCCGCTGTCAGCTGCGCCTGGGCCTGCGGGCTGGCAAGGTTGGCCGAGGCGAACCAGCTGGGGAACAGCGCGGCATTCTGGGCGCGCAGCGCCGCCACCTGTTCGGCCGCGTTGGCGCCGGTCAGAAGGTTGGCCGCGGTGATGCCAGCCCCCGCCTGGTGGGCGATGTTCTGCTCCGGGCTGCGCCGCATGTGGAAATGCATGTCGATGACAGGCGAGCTCCAGCGCGGAATGTCGGATTGGGCCAGGGATGGCTGTGCCAGCGCCGGCGTCACCGCCGCCGCGCCAAGCCCCGCCAGAAGCCGCCGCCTGTCCATGATTCTCCCCCATTATTCTTTTGCGCCAGCTTATCCGGGCGGGCGCGGATCAGTCGAGGCGATAGTTGAAGCTCACGCTGATGCGCGGCTCCCGGGCGGCGCTTTCCTGCACGCCATGGCGCAGCCAGCTCTCCCACAGCAGCAGCAGGCCGGGCCGGGGCTGGACATCGACAAACAGCCGGTTGGCCGGCCTTGCGTTCTTCCGCCGGGTTGGCGCCGCCATCATCAGTCCAAGGCGCGGATCCTCAAAACGGATGGCGCCACTGCCTACGGGTACGGTGACGTAATAGGTGCCGCTGACCACCGCATGGGGATGGATGTGCGGCGCGTGGCAAGCGCCCTTCTGCATCACGTTCACCCAGAGCGAATCCAGCTTCAGCCGGCGCCGCTTGAGGTCGAAATCGGCGTGCCGGGCGAAGATGGCGACATGGCGGTCAAGCTGCTTGGCCAGCATCGCGAAGGCGGGCGCCCGCCGCGGCAGGTCGTCCAGCGCCGCATAGGAGGTATAGCCCCTGTAGCCATGTTCCTTCGCCCAGCGCCGGCCGGCCTTGTCTTCCGCCGCGATCAGCAGGGACGCGGCCTCCAGCTCCGGGTTGAGCCTGGCGCCAAGCTGGGCGCGGTAGAGCGGCGTGACGAAAAGTGCGTCAAAAGCGGGCATTTTGCGGGAAGTTCCGATTCGCCTCTGTCGCCGAAGTTAGTGGTTATTTGACCGGTTGGGTGAGAAACTGGGGCCCTGCCCGAAGGAAACCGGTCATGCGCCCCGCCATTGCCCTCGTCATTGCCGCCGCCGCTTTCGCCTTGTCCGGCTGCCTGGCCTATGACGTCGCTTCCACCGCCGTCGGCGCCGCCACCACAGTGGTCAGCACCACCGTGGATGTGGCGTCGGGCGCGGTCTGCACCGTCGCCTGCTCCTCGGATGACGAGAAAAAGAAATAGGCCGCGCCCGCCGCGCGCCCGTCAGAAATTATCCTTGCGCCGCCGCACTTCGGCGAACACCTCCACATCGGCGGCGTCCTCCATGCCCAGCGCCTTGCGGATCGCGGGCTCGCCGGGCCGCAGGAAGGGATTGACGATCTTCTCCAGCTTCACGGTCGAAGGCATGCTGGGATTTCCCTTGGCCCGCGCCTGCCGCACCACGCTGGTGAACATGCGCAGCGCCTGGTTTTCCGGCTCCAGGGTGAGCGCGAAGCTGGCGTTCTTTTCGGTATATTCGTGACCGCACCACAGCTTGGTATCGTCCGGCAGCGTCATCAGCTTGCAGAGGCTGGCCCACATCATCGGCGGATCGCCTTCCAGCACCCGGCCGCAGCCGCAGGAGAACAGCGTGTCGCCGGTGAAGGCGTTGCCGTCGATCACATAGGTGGTGGCGCCGAGCGTATGGCCGGGCACGTCCAGCACCTTCACGGCATGGCCGGCGAAGTTCCATCCGGTGGCCTCGCTGACCGCCAGGTCCAGCCCGGGAATGCGGCCATTTTCCCGCGCCGGCCCCACCACCTCGGCGCCGAATTCCCGCTTCAGCTCCAGGTTGCCGCCGGTATGGTCGCCATGATGATGGGTGTTGACGATGTGAGTCAGCTTCAGGCCTTCGCGCGCCAGCACGGCCCGCACCGGCGCGGCTTCGGACGGGTCGACCACGGCGGCGGCATCGCCCTCGGCGATCAGATAGGCGTAATTGTCGGAGAGGCAGGGTATGGTGATAATGCGCATGGCCCGAACCTAGCAGGAGTTTTCGCAGGGTGTTAGAGCGCCGCGTCACCGAACCGGATGCCGATGCCATCGCCGCCTTCTATGCCGGGCGCGTCGGCGAGATGGCGCGCCGCGCCATCCAGGCGCGGCTGCGCGGGTTCTGGCCGCGGCTGGAGGGTTATCGCCTGCTGGGCTTCGGCTACACGGCGCCCTGGCTCGCCGGCTTCGGCGCCGAACGCGCCATCGCGGCGGGCACCGCCGCCATGGGCGCGCCCTGCTGGCCGCCTGGCGCCTGCACCAGCCTGCAATGCGAGGAAGACGCGCTTCCGTTCGCCGACTCGCTGTTCGACCGGGTGCTGATCGTGCACGGGCTGGAACGGGCGGAAGCCCTGCGGCCGCTGCTGCGTCAGCTCTGGCGGGTGATGGCGCCCGAAGCGCGGCTGCTGGTGGTGGCGCCCAACCGCGCCAGCCTGTGGGCGCAGGTCGAATCCACGCCCTTCGGCCAGGGGCGGCCCTTCTCGCGCCGCGAGCTGGACCGGCTGCTGCGCGAAGCCCTGTTCGAGCCGCGCGGCTGGAGCCATGCGCTGTACGCCCCGCCATTGGGCACGCGCCTTCTGGCGCGCGACGGCCGCGGCTGGGAGCGCGCCGGCACCCTTCTGTTTCCCGCCCTTGGCGGCGTGCATGTGGTCGAAGCGGCGAAGTCGGTTTACGGGCTGACTGCGCTGCCGGTGGAGGAGGCGCGCGCCATGCCGGTTCCCGTGCTCAGCCCTGGCTCGTCGGGCCCTGCTTTAACAGGAAGATCGCGCCGGGCGCCGTGAGATTGGGCCCGAAGAAGCCGCTGGTCATGGCTTCCGGGCGGATGCGGGTGGTGCGGCCGGCATCGTCGAGCACATGCGCCTCGCTGATGATAGCGCCGGCCTCGCGCGTCAGGCCGACGAAATCGGCCAGGGTGCAGAGATGGATGTTGGGCGTGTCGTACCAGTTGTAATCCAGCGTGCGGGTCCGCGGCATGCGGCCATGAACCAGGAGCGAGACGCGCACCTTCCAGCAGCCGAAATTGGGCAGCGAAACCGCCACGCGCCGGCCGATGCGCAACATGTCCGTCAGCACCTTGAGCGGCTTTTCCGTCGCCTGGATGGTCTGGGACAGGATCACGGCATCGAAGACGCCGGCGGGATATTCGGCCAGGTCGGTATCGGCATCGCCCTGCACCACCGAAAGCCCGCGCGCCACGCAGGCATTGACGTTCTGCTGCGAAATCTCGATGCCGCGGCCATCCACCGCCTTGGCGCGCACCAGATGTTCCAGCAGGGCGCCGTCGCCGCAGCCGACATCCAGCACCCGCGTGCCGGGGCGGATCATGCCGGCGATGGCGGCCAGTTCGGGGCGCAATTCGCTCATGGAATGCCCGCCTCGCGCGCCGCCGCGTCGATGAAGCCATCCACCGCGGTGAACATTTCCGGCTCGTCCAGCAGGAAGGCGTCATGGCCCTTGTCGCTGTCGATCACCACGAAGGAGACATTGCCGGCCACGGCGTTGAGCGCATGGGCGACGATCTTGTTCTCGGCGGGCGGAAACAGCCAGTCGCTGGTGAAGGCGATGATGCAGAAGCGGGTGGGCGAGCCGCGAAAGACCTCGGCCAGCCTGCCGCCATGCTCCTCGGCCATGTCGAAATAGTCCATGGCGCGGGTGATGTAGAGATAGGAATTGGCGTCGAAGCGGTCCACGAAGCTGGCGCCCTGGTAATGCAGGTAGCTTTCGATCTGGAAATCCGGCGCGAACTGGAAGGACAGGCTGGCGCGGTTCTGCAGGTTGCGGCCGAACTTGCGCTGCAGCGCCGCTTCCGAAAGATAGGTGATGTGCGCGGCCATGCGCGCCACCGCCAGGCCCTTGGACGGAAAGGTGCCGGCATTCGCATATTCGCCATTCTTCCAGTCGGGATCGGCCATGATCGCCTGGCGCCCCACTTCGTGCAGGGCGATGTTCTGCGCCGAATGGCGGGCGGCGCAGGCGATGGGGATGGCGGCGCGCACGCTTTCGGGATAGCTGGCGGCCCATTGCAGCACCTGCATCCCACCCATCGAGCCGCCGACCACCGCGAACAGCTTCTCGATCCCCAGCGCGTCGACCAGCAGCTTCTGCGCCCGCACCATGTCGCGGATGGTGATCAGCGGGAAGGTGAGGCCGAAGGGCTTGCCGGTGGCCGGATCGATGTCGGCCGGGCCGGTCGAGCCCATGCAGCCGCCGATGACATTGGCGCAGATGACGAAGAAGCGGTCGGTGTCGATCGGCTTGCCCGGCCCGATCAGCGACACCCACCAGCCCGGCTTGCCGGTGACGGGATTGGTCGAGGCGACGAACTGGTCGCCGGTCAGGGCATGGCAGACCAGAACGGCGTTGCTCTTGTCGGCATTGAGCGTGCCATGGGTCATGTAGGCCACGGTCACGGGCGTCAGGGAACGGCCGCAGTCCAGCGGCAGCGTCTCGAAGCTGATCGCCTGGCCCTTGTCGGCCTCATGGGCCGTCACGGGGCGCGTGAAACGGGGTTGTTCCGCCATAGCCGGTGTTAGCTAAGGCTGGCTCGGCTCCCTGTCAATTTTTTACCCCTCCGGCTTTCGCTGGCTTAACCGCTTCGCTGGCCAGCTACAGCCACCTCCCCTTCCCATGCGCTGCGCGCATGAAGGGGGTGAGCAGGACGACCAGTCCTGCGAACGGCCTTCATTTTGCAATCGAGGTGTTCTGCCGCTATGAACCGCCATCGCCAGTCCCGTGACCGTTGCATGACAGACCCGACGCCCAAGCCCGGCATCCTGGACATCGAACTCTATGTCGGTGGCCGCTCCGCCGTGCCCGGCGTGGACAAGGTCTACAAGCTCTCGTCCAACGAAAGCCCGCTGGGACCCAGTCCGCTGGCGGTGGCGGCGCTGACGGCGGCGGTGCACGACCTGGAGCGTTATCCCGACGGCAATTCGCGTCTGCTGCGGGAGGCCATCGGCAAGGCCTGCGATCTGGACCCCGCCCGCATCGTGGTCGGCGGCGAAGGCTCCGGCCCGCTGCTCACCATGGTCGCAAACGCCTATCTGCAGCCGGGTGACGAGGCGGTCTTCAGCCGCCATGCCTTCCTGCTCTACGAGATCGCCACCCGCGCCAACAGCGCCCGGCCGGTGATCGTGGCGGAGAAGCGCACCAACAACGGCATCAAGATCGACGTGGACGCCATGCTGGCGGCGGTGACGCCGAAAACCCGGCTGGTCTACATCGCCAATCCCAACAACCCCACCGGCTCCTACCTGACGCGGGAGGAGATGAAGCGGCTGCATGCCGGGCTGCCCGCGCATGTGCTGCTGGTGATCGACGCCGCCTATGGCGAGTTCGTGGACGCGCCCGATTACGACATCGGGCTGGAGCTGGCGCGGGCGCACCAGAATGTCGTGATGACCCGCACCTTCTCCAAGATCCACGGCCTGGCGGCGCTGCGCCTGGGCTGGGCCTATGTGCCGAAAGCCGTGGCCGATGTGCTGAACCGCATCCGCGGACCGTTCCCGACCTCGCCGCTGCAGCAGCAGGCGGGCGCGGCGGCGATCCTGGATACCGCCCATGTCGCAAAAGCGGCGGCGCACAACGCGCAATGGCGCGGCTGGCTGACGCGGGAGATCCGCGCCCTCGGTTTGCAGGTGGATGACAGCGCCGCCAATTTTATCCTGATCCATTTTCCGTCCGGAGCGAAGGACGCCAGGGCGGCGGATGCCTTCCTGATCGCGCGGGGGATCATTCTTCGCGGCGTCGGCGCCTATGGCCTGCCCGATGCCTTGCGCCTCACCGTCGGCACGGAAGAGGCCAACCGCGCCGCCGTCGCGGCACTGCGCGATTTCATGGCTTAATAGACCGGCTCCAGCAGCGCTCCGGTGGCGCGCAGCTGTTCCATCTGCCCGGTGGCGGCGCCGTTGATTTCGATCTTGCCGGGCATCATGCGCCCCCCGGCCTTTTCCCACGCCGCATGTGCCGCCGCCGCCGATTCCACGCCGCGCAGCAGGCCGGTGAAGGCGCCGCCCTGGCTCAGGCTCTGATAGACGCGCAGCGACCGCAGCCGGCCCAGAGGTCCCGGCCCCTGGACGGCATCGCCTTCTGCCATCAGGTCGATGGACTTGCCGTCGGGATCGCGGCGCATGTGGAACTGGGCCCGTCCGATACGCAGCTCCTTGCCGCTCAGTTCGACGATATCCAGGTCGAAGCGGGCAAGGCCGCGCCCGTCGCGCACGGCGCTGGCGCGCAGCGAGCCGGGCAGGAAATCCAGCGTATGGCCCTGGCCCGCCGCGTCGGTCCAGCCCAGATGCTGGACGCCGGCGGCCTCGAAGACATCCTTCCGGGCGCCATAGGTGAGGGAATGGACGGCGAATTTCTCGCTGGTCCAGGCGAAGCGCCCGCGCGGCCCCGCGCCCCGGACCGACAGGCCGTCGAAGGTCACGTCCAGGCGGAAGGGAAAGCCGGAGACGCTGGCCGCGGTCCAGTCCAGCGTCACGCCGGGCACCGCCTCATGGCCCTTCAT
>CAZYGO010000220.1:0-5487 GCA_964647455.1 uncultured Rhizobium sp. | reverse complement strand
CGGCGACGTTGGGGACGACGGCGGCGGTGGCGGCGATATCGGTCATCGGGCCGGTCCTATTCCAGCCGGATGCGCGGATCGACCAGCGCCAGCAGGATGTCGCTGATCAGCGAGCCGATCAGAGTCAGCGCGCAGATGAGCAGCACGAAGGCGCCGGCGAGGTACATGTCCTGCGCCAGCAGCGATTCGAGCAGCAGCGGCGCCGCGGTCGGCAGGTTGAGCACGATCGCCACCACGATCGACCCCGACACGAGGTTCGGCAGCAGCCAGGCGATGGTCGAGATGAACGGGTTGAGCGCCACCCGCACCGGATATTTGAGCAGCAGCCGGATTTCCGACAGGCCCTTGGCCCGCGCCGTGGTGACGTAAGGTTTCGCCAGCTCGTCCAGCATGTTGGCGCGCATGATGCGGAGCAGGCTCGCCGTGCCCGATATGGCGAGGATGATGACCGGCACGATCATGTGGTGCAGCAGGTCGAGCGTCTTGCCGATGCTCCACGGCGCATGCTCGTACTGCTCGGAGAACAGGCCGCCGACGTCCTGCCCGAACTCGACCGCCGCCACGTACATGAGGATCAGCGCCAGCAGGAACGACGGGACGGCGAGGCCGGCGAAGGCAATAATCGTGAAGATGTAGTCGCCGATCGAGTATTTGCGGACGGCGGAATACACGCCGATCGGCAGCGCGATCGCCCATGTCGCGATCAGCGTCGAGAGCGTGAGGATCAGGGTCAGCGCCATGCGCTCCCAGATCAGCCCGCTTACCGGCTGCTGCCACTCGAAGGAAATGCCGAAATCGCCGCGGGTCAGGATGTTCCAGATCCACTTGCCGTATTGCACGAGCATCGGCTGGTCGAGGCCGAAACGGTCGCGAAGGTCGGCGGCGGCGTTCTGGTCTACGATCTCGTTGGAGGCGGCAAGCGTGGCGATGTAGTTGGTGACGAAGTCGCCCGGCGGGAGCTGGATCAGGACGAAGGCGAGGAAACTCACCGCGAACAGCGACGGGATCATCCACGTCAGGCGCTTGGCGAGAAAGCGAAGCATGGCACTCCGGTTGCTTCAAGAAAGGATCGGAGGGCCGGCGGGGCCGGTCCTCCGATCGCGTATCAGGTGTCGTTGCCTCAGGCCGAGAAGAAGAACTGCTGGGGCAGCGAGGGCGCCGGGTTCGGGTAGGTCCACGAATCCGGCTCGCGCTTCGGCACGTTGGTGAAGTTGGTCTTGCAGATGCCGTAGGTGTTCACCGACAGGCACACGCCGACCGTCTCGAAGGCGTCGGCGGTCAGCTCGAAGACCTGCTTCATGATCGCGCCCTGCTTGTCGAGGTCCGCCGTGGCGCGGGCCTGGTCGTAGAGCTTGGCGCGGGTCTTCTGGCTCTCGGGCGGCTCCTCGCCCTGCTTGCCGCCGGAGACGTACCACATCGCCCACGGGATCGCGTAGCGCGAGCCCTGGGTGTGCATGGCGAAGTAGTCGCGCGGGTCGAACATGGTATCGAACCCGCCGCCGCCCGGCCACACCTGCGCGTCGTGCTCGTTGTTGTCGCCTCGGGTGTAGTAGAGCGCCCGCTCGATCGTGTTGACCTTCATGTCGACGCCGAGCTTGACCCAGTGCTTCTTGACCAGCTCGAGCACGTCCACGAGGTCCGGCGTCAGCGTCGGGATGACGTCGACGGCGAAGAACAGCTTCTGCCCGTCCGGGCGCAGGCGGAAGCCCTGCCCGTCCTTCTTGTCGAGGCCGATCTTGTCGAGCATCGCGTTGGCCTTGGCCACGTCGGTCTCGGTGAACTGCTTCGCGAGCCGTTCGTGGTACCAGGGGTGGCCTGGACGCGGGCCCATCTGGTAGGGCTGCGACTGGCCGAGATAGACCAGCTCGATGATCTCCTTGCGGTCGATGCCGAGCGACATGGCCACGCGGAAATCCTTGTTCGCGAAGATCTCGCGCATCTTCGGATCCTTGTGGCACATGTTGAAGTAGATCTGGCACTGCTGCGAGCCCGCAGGCACCAGCTCCATCAGGCGGTAGCCGCCCTTCTGCATGTTCTGCGAGAGCGTCGGCTTGTTGGGCAGCGAGTTGATCTGCCGCTCCTGCATGTCGATCTTGCCGGCGATCGCGTCGAGCAGCAGCGACTGCACGTCCTGATAGATCGGGAAGGTGATCTGGTCGAGGTAGGGAAGCTGGCTGCCCTCCGGATCGACCTGCCAGAAGTACGGGTTGCGCTTGGCGACCACGCGCGTGGCGCCGCCGACATACGGCTCGACGATCACCCACGGATCGATGACCGGCTTCTCGGGGTTGCCCCAGCGCGGCGGAATCTCGATGTCGCCGTTCTTGGCGCGGAAGAGGTCAGGCCAGCTCGGCAGGCCGGCGGCCTTCACCGCGTCGGCGAGCTTGTCGTTGTACTTGGGCAGGAACTGGCTGGCGTAGTGCTTGCAGAACAGCGTCGGGTGCTGGCCGAGCGGTGTCGCGAGCTGCTGGAGGAACAGGCCATAGGGCGCAGCGAACTTGACGCGCACGGTGGCGTCGTCGACCTTGGTCACCTCCGGTCCCTTGCCGCCGATCGACAGAACCGCCGGCAGCGACTTGTAGAGCTCGGTGTTCTTCACGCAGTCCTCGATCGAGAAGACGATGTCGTCCGCGGTGAAGGGCTGGCCGTCCGACCACTTCATCCCCTTGCGGAGATGGAAGGTGAAGGTCGTGGAGTCGTCGCTGACTTCCCAGCTTTCGGCGACGTTCGGCAGGATCTTGGTGAATTCGATGTCCCAGCGCACCAGCCCCATGTTGCCGATGCAGCGCAGGATGCCGTTGTGGTCGGAGCTGCCGGAGAGGCCGCGGCGCCATGAGCCGCCGTAGGTGCCGACCTTCTCGAGCGGCTGCACGACCAGCGGGTTCGCCGGCAGGCGGTCGGCGAGCTTCGGCAGCTTGCCGTCGGCGACCATCTTGGCGAGATCGGGCGCTTCCTTGCTCGCCGCGGCGTTGGCGTCGCGCGCGAACACGGCGACCGCGGCGGCGCCGGCCATGCCTTGCAGCACGGTGCGGCGGCGGACGTCGCCTTTGCCGAAATTGTTCGTGGGTATGTCGTTCATTCCACCCTCCCTTGGAAAAAAAAGCTCTCGGGCGTCCCCTCCCAGGGACGGGCCGGAGCCCGAAGCCTATGGCATGTCGGACAATGTTACAAGTTTTGACAAGTTGGCGTTTGTCACGTTAGTAGCGGAGTCCGGCAGCGCACGGAGGGGCGCCGTGCCGGCCCAAACGCCAGATCGAGATCCCCATCCCATGCGCGACCAAACCCGGACGAAACTTGCCGCGGTCTCCACCGCCACGATCACGACCGTGCTCCTGAAACGCGGCCTCCGCAACACTTTCATCGGCGGCGTCGGCCTGATCAACCCGAAGGCGCCGCGCATGGTGGGACCCGCCTACACGCTCCGCTACATCCCGGCGCGCGAAGACGTCGACGTCATCGGCGTCTTCGAGGACCGCAGCCATCCGCAGCGCAAGGCCATCGAGGAATGCCCGGCCGGCGCCGTCATGGTGATCGACAGCCGCGGCGACGCCTCGGCGGCTTCCGCCGGCGGCATCCTGGTGACGCGGCTGTGGAAGCGCGGCGCGGCCGGCATTGTCACCGACGGCGGCTTCCGCGACACGCCGGACATCGCCGAGCTCCCCTTCGCGGCCTATCACGCGCAGCCCTCCGCGCCGACCAATCTCATCAAGCACCATGCCGCCGACATCAACCTGCCGATCGGCTGCGGCGGCGTGCCGGTCTATCCCGGCGATATCGTCGTCTGCGACAGCGAGGGCGTGGTCGTCATCCCCGCCGCCATGGCCGACGCGGTGGCCGACGAAGCCTTCGACCAGACGGCGTTCGAGGATTTCGTGCAGGAGAAGGTCCACGCCGGCCATTCGATCTTCGGAATCTATCCGCCCGACGAGAAGGCGCGCGCCGAGTTCGCGAGCTGGCGCGCCGCCAAGGGGCGCTGACCCCGGAGGGGCGATGCTCGACCACCGCGCCACGGACGGCCGGGCCGGCGCGAGCGCAGGCGAGGCTCGGCTGAGCGCGAGCGTCTACGAGCGGATCCTCGCGCTCGTCATGTCGGGCGATTTCCAGATGAACGACCGCCTGCCGTCGGAGACCGATCTCGCCCGCCGCTTCGGCGCGTCGCGGCCGGTGGTGCGCGAAGCTCTGGCGCGGCTGCGCGAGGATGGCGTCATCGTCTCGCGGCAGGGGTCCGGCTCCTACATCGTCCGCAAGCCGGACCACGCCGTGCTCCGCTTCGCGCCCGTCGGCTCGATCGCCGACATCCGCGCCTGCTTCGAATTCCGCGCCGAGTTCGAGAGCGCCACCGCCGCCGTCGCCGCCGAGCGCCGCCAGCCGGCCGACATCGCCGCCATCCGCGCCGCCTACGAGGCGCTGGAGGCCTGCGTGCGCGACGCGCGGCTCGGCGTGGAGGAGGACATCCACCTGCACGAGGCCGTCGCCGAGGCCGCGCACAACCAGTACTACACCTCGGTGCAGGCGAGCCTGCGCGGCCCGATCGCCCGCGGCATGGGCGTGCTGCGGAACCTGTCGCTGCTCCGTCCGGCCGCGCGCCTCCGCCTCGTCCAGGACGAGCACCGCGACATTGTCACCGCCATCGAGCGGCGCGACGCCAGGCTCGCGCGTATCGCCATGCGGCAGCACATCCTGAACGCCCGCGATCGCATGTTCGAAGGCGTCGATCCGGACGCCTGAACGGCGATTTTTGGCGCTCCGACGGCCGTTCCATCCGGAAAAAGACCGCAAAACCGCCGTTTGCTGCACCGCGCACGAAACTTGCTTGAGTGTCCGCGCATGGAAGCCAGCAAGCGGGCCGGCATGGAGCAGAACCCGATCCGGGTGGTGGTCGTGGACGATAACGCCGTGCGTGCGGCCATCCTCATCGAGGGCCTGCGCGACGCCGGCATCTCCCATGTCGAGGTGCTGGAGACGACCGCGCATCTCGTTCGCCGGCTGGCCACGATCAACCCGGACGTCATCATCATCGACCTCGAGAATCCGAGCCGCGACGTGCTGGAGCAGATGTTCCAGGTCTCCCGCGTGGTCTCGCGGCCGGTCGCCATGTTCATCGACCGCTCCGACGAGGCGACGATCCGCGCCGCGGTCGAGGCGGGCGTCTCGGCCTATGTCGTGGACGGGCTGAAGAAGGAGCGCGTGAAGCCCATCGTCGACATGGCGATCAGCCGCTTCGAGGCCTTCGGCCGGCTCCAGCGCGAGCTGGCGGAAGCGAGAAACGAGCTTGCCGCGCGCAAGGTCATCGACCGTGCCAAGGGCATTCTGATGCGCGCCCGCCGGTTGAGCGAGGAGGAGGCCTACGCGCTGCTCCGCCAGGCGGCCATGAACGAGAAGCGCAAGATCGCCGACATCGCGCAAAGCGTCGTCACCGCCATGTCCCTGCTCGAGAAATAGACATGCTCGCCACAGCCGGAAGCCGCGTCAGATCCGTGCCGCCCG
>CAZYGO010000219.1:0-3361 GCA_964647455.1 uncultured Rhizobium sp. | reverse complement strand
AGCGATAAAGTACGTCAAGCTCTCTTCAACATCCTGGCGCATCGCGACTTCGCAAACGGTTTCTCGCTGGAAAACGCGGCGGTGATCGACCTCTTCGCCGGCACCGGGGCGCTGGGCATCGAGGCCCTGTCGCGCGGCGCGAAATTCTGCCTCTTCGTCGATGACGATGCCGAGAGCCGCGCGCTGCAGCGCCAGAATATCGAAACGCTGGGCCTCACCGGCGTCTCGAAGATCTGGCGCCGCGATGCCGCCGATCTCGGCCCGCTGAACACCGGCAGCGGCGGGCCCTTCACCCTCGCCTTCCTCGATCCGCCCTATCGCAAGGGCCTGGCGGAAAAGTGCCTGGCCTCGCTGAAGGCCGGCGGCTGGCTGGCAGCGGATGCGGTGATCGTGGTCGAAACCGCCACCGACGAAACACTGGAAGCGCCGGGCTATGCGCTTGCCGACACGCGCAGCTATGGCGAAACGTCGGTGCGGTTCCTGGTCTCCGGCTGAGGCCTGAGCACGAACGGCACGGCGACCGTCAGCAGGCCCAGCAATAAAAGCAGCGAACTGCCGTAAAGATTGAAATCGGTTGGCGGCAGGCGCGCCGGCAGCACGATCAGCCCGCCCATCCACGCCGCCGAACCCAGCAGCATCATGCCGCCAAGACTATAGAGCCATCCCGGATAACGCAGGGCGAGGCCGCGCACCGGCTTCAGGCCAAGCACCAGGCCGAACAATGCCGCCGCGCCCAGCACCACGGCGACGGCAAGAAAGAAGTCGCGGTCCATCGTCATCCGCGCGATGGTGTCCCAGGCCGAGAACAGCATCAGCCCCACGGTGATCAGCGTGGCCAGCGCGGAAACCAGCCGCCGCATCAGAAGCGGCCGCCCTGGCCGCGCAACAGCGCCGGCAGGGTGAGCCCATAGACGCCGCCCACCATCAGGGCGACACCGGCGCCCAGCGCGGCCGGCGATGCGTCATCGCGCAGGAGCGCCCAGAACCCGCAGCCCAGCAGGACCACGGCCAGCGCATAGACCAGCGCGGGATGGCCCCTGGCGGCGCGGCGCAGCGGCGCCCAGGCCAGGCCGCCAAAAAAGAACAGCGAAACCACCGCCACGCCCAGAAGGCCCCAGCGGATGCGGGGATCGACGGCCAGGCCGATCACCATGGCGAAGGCGCCATAGACCAGCCAGCAGGCGCTGATGATGGAGAGCAGGATCCACCAGAAACGGCGCAGGCGGGGGTGGTCTTTGGACATCGAACAGTGATCCTAAAGCCAATGGATTAATGTGTCATGGCCCGCGCCGTCATCGCCGACCAGTGAGCCGTCGGCGCGCAACGTGCGCGAGCACGTCCAGTGGACGTGCGAGAGGTGGCGAACGCCGCGAGCTAAAGCGAGCGGCCAGGCAGCCATCACCGTCTCCCAAACAGCTTCTCTATGTCCGCCAGCTTGAGCTCCACATAAGTCGGCCGGCCATGATTGCACTGGCCGGAGTGCGGCGTGGCTTCCATCTCGCGCAGCAGCTGGTTCATCTCCTCGCCGGTCAGCCGCCGCCCGGCGCGCACGCTCATGTGGCAGGCCAGCGTCCCCGCCACCTCCTCCAGCCGCTCCTTCAGCGCCAGTGCATTGCCGGTCTCGGCGATCTCGTCGGCCAGGTCGCGCACCATCGCCTTCACGTCCATCCGCCCCAGCATGGCCGGGACTTCGCGCACCACCACCGCGTCGGGACCGAAGCCTTCGATCACAAGCCCCAGTTCCGCCAGTTCTGCAGCGCGCCCCGTCACCCGCACCACTTCGGCGGGATCGAGGTCCACCACTTCGGGGATCAGCAAGGGCTGCCGTGCAATGCCGCCATTGGCCATCGCCGCCTTCATCTTCTCATAGACCAGCCGCTCATGGGCGGCGTGCTGGTCGACGATGACGATGCCGTCGGCGGTCTGGGCGACGACATAGGTCTCGTGCAGCTGCGCCCGCGCGACTCCCAATGGGAAGTGGGCCAGCGGATAGTCCGCCACCGGCGCGCTGGCGGGCGTCTCCTCCATCCGCGCCGAGAGCGGCACCGGCGCGCCATAGGCGGGCGCGGCCTCGTGCAGCATCGGCGTATTGCCCGCCGCCGAGAAGATGTTGGGCGACTGGAAAGACGTTGTTTGATTGCCGTACCTTCGGTCCGGCGAAGGCTCTCGCGCGAAGGCGGCCAGCGCTTCGCCCGCCACGGTGGTGGAGGCGCGGTGCCCCGCCTCGCCCAGCGCATGTTTCAGCGCGCCCACGATCAGCCCCCGCACCAGCCCGGCGTCGCGGAAACGCACTTCGGTCTTGGCGGGATGGACATTCACGTCCACGAAGGCCGGATCGCATTCCAGGAACAGGGCCAGCGCCGGATGGCGGTCGCGCGCCAGGAAATCGGCATAGGCGCCGCGCACCGCCCCCACCAGCAGCCTGTCCTTCACCGGCCGGCCATTGACGAACAGGAACTGCATCGCCGCGTTGGCGCGGTTGTAGGTGGGAAGCCCCGCATAGCCCGACAGGCCGAGGCCTTCGCGCACCGCGTCGATCTTGACGGCATTGTCGCCGAACTCGCGGCCCATGATTTTCGCCAGGCGCGGCAGGCGGCCGTCCAGCAGGTCGCCTGCCACGGGCAAATCCAGCGCCAGACGCCCGTCCATGGTCAGGGTGAAGCCGATATCGGGCCGCGCCATTGCCAGCCGCTTCACCGTGTCGAGGATCGCCAGGTCCTCCGAGCGCGCGCTTTTCAGGAATTTCAGCCGCGCCGGGGTGGCATAGAACAGTTCGCGCACCTCGGCGCGAGTGCCGTGCTGGCCTTTTCCCAGGAAACCGGCGGGCGCGGGGCCCTGCACCGCGCCGCCGTCGACACGGATCTCCGCGGCCTCGCCGCCCGCGGCGCGGCTGGCCAAGGTCAGCCGCGCCACCGCGCCGATGGAAGGCAGCGCCTCGCCGCGAAAACCCATGGTGACGATGCGCGAAAGATCGTCCTCGCCCCCCGCCATCGGCAGCTTGGAGGTGGCATGGCGCAGAACCGCCAGCGCCAGTTCGTCGGCCCTCATGCCGATGCCGTCATCCTCGACCAGAGCCAAATCGGCGCCACCATTGGCGGTGGCGATGGCGATGCGGCTGGCGCCCGCATCCATCGCATTCTCCACCAGTTCCTTGATGGCGGCGGCGGGGCGTTCGATCACCTCGCCCGCGGCGATGCGGTTGACCGTTCCTTCCGATAGTCGGCGAATCTTGCTCATGCAGACGCCCATTCTATCCGGGCGCGGCGGCGAATGCTCAGGGCTGGGTCTTCTGGCCCGGTTTTGTCGCCGGCTTATCCACCGGCTTTGGCGCGGGACCGGCCGGCGGCTGCGCCCCGCGGCC
>CAZYGO010000218.1:0-2792 GCA_964647455.1 uncultured Rhizobium sp. | reverse complement strand
TGCCAGGCCAAGGCCGCGCGGCTCGATCTCCTCGGCCAGATAGGCCATCGCCACGCCGGGCATGCCGCCCAGCGCATAGCCTTCCATGGTCCGCAGCACCAGAAGCAGGTGCCAGTCGGGCGCGAAGGCGGCGGCGATGTCGCAAAGCGAGGCGATGGTGACCGACACCGCCATCAGGCCGCGCCGCCCCACCCATTCCGAATAAGGACCGGCCATCAGCACCGCCAGCGCCAGCGCCGCGGTGCTGCAGGACAGCGCCAGCGAGCTGGCGGCCGGCGAGACCGCGAACGCCGCCGACAGCATCGGCAGCAGCGGCTGCACGCAATAGAGCAGCGAGAAGGTGGCGAAGCCGGCCAGGAACAGCGCCAGGGTAATTCGCTGGAAAGAGGGAGTTCCAGGGCTGGCAAACTTATTCATGGTCGCGCCGCCTAACGCTGACGGCCTGCCGCTCTGCGGCAGGCCTGCTGGGCGGTCGCTCCCGTGCGGCGGAAGGCCGGCGTGCCCGGCGCGGCAAAGTCGTTCATGCGCCGTGCGCGCGCCTCATTCGCCGCCGCCGGCGCCCGGCTGCATGTAATGCAGGCTGGGCGGGCGCGGCGTGATGGCCAGGCGCGTGCTCATGGTGCCGATGGGGCCGTTATGGGTGGCGCGGTGCCAGCGCTCCTCCGGCGCGAAGACGATGTCGCCGGGGAAGGCGCGCACCAGCTTCTCGCCCTCGATCAGGAAATCCTCCTCGCCTTCCAGCACGATCCAGAATTCGTCGAAATTCTCGTGGAAATGGCCGAGCGCGGTGTCGGCGGGAAGCGGCGCCGCGGCCCCGCGGATGACATTGGCCCAGGTATGGTCGTCCTTGACGAAACCGCCGCCGCGCCCGCCTTCCTGCACGATGGTCTTGTTGAAATCGAGATAGGGCTTGTTGGCGGCGTCATAGGCGCCCTTGCCGGTATAGGTGGCCTGCACGAACTTCCAGCCCTTGACCTTCGGTGCCTGGGCATTGTCGGCCACCGGATAGGACGGCACCTCGTGCGCCGCCCGCACCTCGAAGCGCAGCGAGGGCTCGTCGCCCACCGTTTCCAGGCTGTAGGGCACGCGATAGGGCACCTGCACGATGAAGCCCTTGGTGGCGACGAAAGGCTCCTGGCCCTCGATGGTGAATCGGATGGCCCCGGATTGCACCACCCAGAAGATGCGGTCATCGGCCCAGAACTGGGTCCGGGTCTTCTCGCCCGGCGCCATCTGGATGTATTCGGCGATGTAATCGCGGTCCAGCACCATGGTCTGGCGCCAGCTCTTCTGGCCCTTGTGGCGCGCCAGGACGGCGGCAAGCGGCTGGAAGAGCTTGTTGGGGGCCTTGAATGGCGCGAGCTTTTCGGGCTGCGGCGCCCAGGCCGTCATGGGCGGCACGCGCTGGGCCAGGGCGCTGCCGGCGGCAAGAATGGATGTGAAGGCGGTGACCGCCATAACGGCGTGCCGGATACGCATGAAACCCTCCCCGGATTTTTCAGGGAGTATCGGTCCGGCAGACCCCGCCCGTCCAGAGGCGGCGCCTAGCGAATTTCGTGGTCGGTCCGCTGTTTCGGGAGCGTTCCCTCGATGTCCAGCCGCGCCTGGTCCAGCATCTGCGCCGCGTCGTCCAGCCCGAAATCGCGCACCGTCTCGACGATCTGGCGGAGCGCCTCGACGATGTAGCGCAGGGGCCGGGGATCGGCGGCTTGCGGCATCTTGTGGCTAGTCATTGGACGCTCTGACTTGGGCAAACTGCGTTGCATTGATCCAGCTCCGGGTATCCTGCACCTCGCCGTAAAGACGGATGATGTCGCTTACGGCGCGGTGGGCGCTTTCCGAATCGGAATTGTCCAGCCTGTGGCTGGCCGACGCATCCTCCAGAAAGGTGAAGGAATGGCCGCGATGGAAGGCGTCTATGGCGGTGGAGAGGCAGGCGGTTTCCCCGGCGAAGCCGGCCAGCACGAAGGGCTGGCCGCTCTTGCCCATGAATTCGGCGAATTCGCGGGCGGCATAGCAGGAGGGACGGCTGCGCTCGAAGATCATATCGCAGCCATGCGGCTCGAAGCCCTCGATCCAGCGGGCGAAGCGGGAATTGGGATTGAAGAAGGGGGCGTTGTCGATCCAGCGCAGGAAGGCGACGGGAAAGCCGCATTCGCGCGCATGGTCCAGGGCCATGCGGCAGCGTTCCAGCGCCGCCGCGGCGCCTTCCAGCGCCAGGGCGCGGGGATGGGCGACATATTCCTGCTGCAGATCCACCAGCACAAGAGTGGGGACAGTGCGCGGATTGGCGTAGGCGCGGAAGTTGATGATGGACATCAGGCCGGCACCTTCTTTCTGGAGGGGGACGGGGTGCGCATCGGGCGGGTGACAGGCCGGCTGGCCGACTTTTCCAGTACGCTGGGCAGGTGCCAGCGGCCTTCGGGCCGGATGATGCGGTAGGGATCGGTTCCCAGGGTGATGGCGTCGGGATGGCGGTCCAGCTCCAGCACCATCTCCACGTAGTCGTGGTCGGAAAAAACCAGCTCCCTGCCGCCTTCGAAGGTGCGGAAGCCGAATCGGGCCCAGAACGCGGTCAGCCGCTTGCGGGCATGACCATAGATGCGGCGATAGCCCTTGATCTGCGCCATTTCGATGGCGGCCTTGACCAGTTCGAAACTCACCCGGGTGTTGCGGAACTCGTGGCGCACCGCCACCCGTTCCAGCTTGGCGAAGTCGGCGAAGAAGCGCAGGCGCAGCGTCGCGGCGGGCTCGTCGCCGACATAGCCGATCAGATGGGTGGCCGCGAAATC
>CAZYGO010000217.1:0-5220 GCA_964647455.1 uncultured Rhizobium sp. | reverse complement strand
CATGGCGCGTGGCCGTGCGGGCGATCCGCGGCGCGCTCTGCACCAGGCCGCAATGATGGCAGAGATGGACGGTGAGGCCGCGTGTGGAGCCTTCGGGCTTGTAAACCGCGGTGAGGTCGGCCTTGCGGCAGAAGTCGCAGGTCAAATCCCCTTGAGTCGTCAGCATGAACCCAGCCCGGTCAAGAATCCGGTAACCATGTTCGCGCAGCATTGGTTAACGGCTTAATAATTGACCGCGTATTCCGGCGTGCCGGCATAGCCCAGTGTCGCCATCATCGCCCCGGCGATGGCCTCGAACTGCCTGGTCTGGCGCGCGTCCAGCAACCGGTCTTCGGGCCGGTTGACATTGTGCGGACGGGCGAAGACGGCGAAGTCCTCGTCGCGGAAGGGCAGGCCCAGGAAAGCGTACATTTCCCTCAGCCGGGAAGGGGATGCGGTGAGGTCTTCCAGCCGGACGAACAGTGTTCGCTGGCGCGGCAGCGTGGCCAGGGCCTCGAGTGCCACGCGATTGACCTCCGCCCAGTGCCAGCAGATGCGCTGGAACTGGTCGAAGCGGCGAAAATCATCGGCCCGGGGGTCGCCACGGCGCGGCACCGGCCACCAATAGGGCTTTTCCGGCGGCGGGGCGCTGCCCCGGCCGTCGTACCAGTCCTGAAGGATGGCGTTGGAGCGGTCGTCGTAATTCTCGGCGCCCAGTTTGTGGAAATAGCTCGATGCCACCTTGCGGCCGTCGCGCACCAGATGCACGAAGCGCGCATCCGCAAACAGGGCCGCCAGGTCGGACACCAGCCAGGACAATTTGTTGGAGGAATCGCCCCAATGCGTGCCCTGCGAATGGCGGATGGCGGCGCCGAAGCTTTCGTCCAGGATATTCCTTGTCTCTGCGCCGTCCACCGCGCCGAGATAACGCTTCACCGCCAGGGGCTGGGTGATCTGCACGGCATATTCGTGGTGCATCTCCACGCCTGGCACGGCGCTCAGCGCCTTGTGCAGCATGGCGGTGCCGCTGCGCCCCGAGGAAACGATGAAGAAAGGCTGGGTCACGGCTTCTCGGCGTTGACCACGGCCTCACGCCAGATGCCGAGTTTCGCCTGCGACTTGTAGATGTCGCGGCGTTGATGGGTAAGGCCGGCCTTCTCGAAAGCCAGGTCGAAATTCTTGCGCCGGCCATGGCAGGCGCGGCCCAGCGCCGGATCGCCGACATAATTGTCGCCCATCATCAGGAAGGCTTCCATCGGAAAGCTGGTGGTGCGCTCCCTGAGCTGAAGGCCAAGCCGCATCACAGCGCCTTCGAGGGACTCGAAGTCGAAATAGTTGAGATGATGCGGCGGCGCCAGCCACCATTCGCCCACCTCGGCGCAGGCCTTGGCGGCGATCTGGAATAGCGAGAAATCATTGGGCACGCCGACGCAAAGCACGCCGCCGGACTCCAGCAGGCTCACGGCGCGCGCCAGGGTCTGGCCCGCATCGGGCACATGTTCCAGCACATTGGTGAGGTTGACGACGTCGAAGCGGCCCAGGCCGGGCGCGGTCTCGCCGTTGAAGAAGCCTTCGGTGACCGAAGCGCCGAGCGAGCGGGCATGTGCCGCCGCGAGGGCCGACGGTTCGATGCCATGCCCATCCCAGCCGCGCGCGATCGCGGTTTTCAGGAAGAAGCCGGGACCGCAGCCGATATCGAGCAATTTGCGCCGGCCCGGCCCCAGCAGCTTCTCGAAGATCGCCAGCCGGTCATTCTGCGCCAGCTCGAACCAGGCCTGGTCCTCGCCGGCATGGGCGATGAAGGTCGGCTTTTCGTCGGAATAGTATTTCTCGCGATATTCCTGCTCCAGGCTGGCCGGATCGGGCAGCGGCAGGACATGGCGGAAGCCGCAGGCGAAACAGTCAATGATGTCGTGGCCCTTGGCCTGCGCCACGCGCGGGCCGTTGTGCGGGCCGTCGCGGAGGAATTCGGAAGGCGCTGCGGCGTGGCTCATGAGAATTCGCCAACTTTTCATTCTGGCGCGCGACGCACGCCGGGTGTCATTAACCGCTTCTTAGCCATGACCTCCTTAATTTTGGCTAAATGGAAACCGCGCCCCTCTTCATCGCCGAAGCCTCGTCCAATCACGGCCGCGACCTTGGCCGCGCGCTGGCCTTCGTCGATGCCGCCGCCGACGCCGGCTGCGACGCGGTCAAGTTCCAGCTCTTCAAGATCGACCGCATGTTCGCGCCCGAGATCCTGCGGCAAAGCCCCAAGCACCGCGCCAGGGCCGAATGGGAATTGCCGCTGGCGCATCTCAAACCGCTGGCCGAACACTGTTCGGCGCGAAAAATCCAGTTTTCCTGCACCCCGTTCTATCTGGAGGCGGTGGCCGAACTGGCGCCTTACGTCGATTTCTACAAGGTGGCGTCCTACGAGTTGCTCGTCACCGACCTGCTGCGCGCCTGCGCCGCCACGGGCAAGCCCATCGTGCTTTCGACCGGCATGTCGACCATGGCGGAAATCACAGCCGCCGCCGCCACGCTGAAGCAGGCGGGGGCCCGCGACCTCACCCTGTTGCATTGCGTCTCGGCCTATCCCACCCCCGCCGCGGAAGCCAATCTCGCCGCCATCGCCGCCATCCGTGCCGCCACCGGTCTGCCGGTGGGCTGGTCCGACCACACCCGCCGCCCGGCGGTGATCGAGCGGGCCGTGCATCACTGGGGCGCCACCGCAGTGGAATTCCATCTCGATCTTGACGGCGAAGGCGCCGAATACGCTGCCGGCCATTGCTGGCTGCCGCATGAGATCGCGCCGGTGATCGCCCGCATCCGCGAAAGCCTGGCGGCCGACGGGGCGGGCTTCAAGGGGCCGCAGCCTTCCGAACTGTCGGACCGCGAATGGCGCGCCGATCCGTCCGACGGCATGCGTCCGCTCAAGCATGTCCGGCTGTCCTACAAGGGCGAAGCCGCGTGAACAGAACCCTCACACGTCCAGCCCCGCCTCTCCTGCGCGCTCGCAGCGCGCAGGCGGGGGAGGTGCCCATAGCACGCGGGGCGCTCGCGCCCGTTGCGTGCGAAGGGCGGAGGGGGCAAGGCAAATGAACCGCGAACACATCCGCGTTGTTGCGGTGATCCAGGCGCGCATGGGCTCGACCCGGCTGCCGGGCAAGGTCCTGAAGCCCATCGCCGGCAAGCCGCTGCTCTGGCACATCGTCCATCGCCTGCGCCAATGCGCCCTGGTCGAAGACATCGCCGTCGCCACCAGCACCAATCCCCGCGACGACGCCATCGTCGAATGGGGCTCGGCCGAAGGCGTCACCGTGGTGCGGGGGCCGGAAGACGATGTGCTGGCCCGCTATGCCCGCGCCGCCGAAGCCCTGGATGCCGACATCATCGTGCGCGTCTCCTCCGACGCGCCCTTCATCGACGCCGGCTTCGTGGACCATCTGGTCGCCACCCTGATCGAGCAGGATGGCGACTATGTCCTGATGCAGGAAGGCGCCGAATGTGCCCATGAGGGGGTTGATCCCTTCTCGCGCCGGGCGCTGGACAAGATGATGATGGATGCGGGCTCCGACCCCGCCGCCCGCGAGCATGTCACCGGCTATTTCAAGCTGCATCCGGATTTCGTGAAGATCGTGCGCGCGGCGCCCTGGCCGGCGCTGGCGAAGAAGGGCGGCCGCTTCACCATCGACACGCCCGACGATCTCGCCTTTGTCGAGGCCGTGCATGCCCGCATGTCGGCGCGCGCGGGCGAAGCCTCGCTGGCCGACCTGCTGCTGCTGCTGGAACGCGAGCCGGAACTGGCGCGCATCAACGGCCATGTGAAACAGAAGCCGCTTTCCGCCTCCGGCGCCGCCAGCGGCGGGCTGGCGCTGATCCGCTGCGACGGCGGCGGCAAGTTCGGCTATGGCCATGTCAAGCGCATGGTCTCGCTGGCCCGCGCCCTGCGCGACCGCGAAAGCATCGGCGCGGTCTTCGCCGTCAACGGCACGGTCGATGCGCTGGCGCCAATCCGCCGCGCCGGCTTCGAGGCCCAGCTGCTTTCCAGCGAAAGTCATCTGGGCGAGCTGGTGGCGCGCCTGTCGCCCCAGATACTGCTGCTGGATGGCCGCGAAGGGCCCTCGCGCGCCGAGCTGGACCGGCTGGCGCATGACATTGCCGTCACCGCAGTGATTGACGACGGCTCCGACCGACGCCTCGCCGCCGACTTCGCCTATTATCCGCCGGTGCCGCAGGTCAAGACGCTGGACTGGACCGGCGCCCGCACGGTGCCACGGATCGGCTGGCAGTGGTCGCTCACCGGCCTCAATCCGCACCTGACGCCGGCGCGGGCCCTGGCCTCCCGCCCCACCTTGCTGGTGGCGATGGGCGGCAGCGACCCGTTCGGCCTGACGCTGCGCGCCGCCCAGGCGCTCACCGGCATCGATCCGGCTTGGCGGGTGCGCTTTGTCATCGGCGCCGGCATGAAGGACGGCGCGGCGGTTGCCGCCGCCATCGTCGGCCTGTCGGATCGCTACGAGACGGTGGAACATGCCGACGATCTCGCCATCGAATATGCCCATGCCGATCTGGGGCTCTGTGCCTTCGGGGTGACAGCCTATGAAATGGCGGCCTTCGGCGTTCCGGCGCTCTATCTCGGCCTCACCGCCGATCACTGCGAATCCGCCCGCGCCTTCGACGAAGCCGGCATGGGCCAGCTGCTGGGCCCGATCGCCGAGGTTGGCGCCGCAGAGATCGCCGCCGCGGTCACCGCCCTAGTGCAGGATGGCCACCGCCGCCGCCCGATGCGCAAGGTCGGCCTGTCGCTGATTGACGGCGAAGGCGCGGCGCGCATCGCCGCCGATCTGGCGCAGGCGCTCAAAGAAGAAACCCGGCCCCGCAGCGCCGGCCAGGCCGGCGCCTAGCGCGGGCCTCAGGCCGCGCGGCCCTAAAGCCGCGCACTGATCTCCCGCGCCTTGCCGAAGGTATCGGCCCAGTCCCCGCGCAGATGCGGCATCACGCACAGGCAGGATGGCGCAAAGGGTTCATGGGCCTCGCCCAGCGCGGTCCAGCTGGTGTCGTAGAGCAGCTTGAGCGTCAGCACCCCGGCGCCGGCCGCCAGCCACGAGACCGCGGTGGGCGCAGTGACGACCGCGTCCAGCGCCGAAAGCAGGGCGCAGCTGCGGTCCAGCTCATGCTTCTGGTCGATGCCCTCCGGCACCAGGATCTCGCGGCCGCTGAAGGCTTGCAGCGCCGCGATCTCCTCCGCCGTGGCGT
>CAZYGO010000216.1:0-2738 GCA_964647455.1 uncultured Rhizobium sp. | reverse complement strand
GCGGCGTGCAACGCCTTGTCGGCGGCTTCGGGCAGCAGCGTCTCGTCCACCTCGGAGATGTAGGTGCGGCCATCCTTCTTCTCCTCGACCTTGAGGATGTTGGCGGCGCGCTTGTAGCCGGCGAGCAGGTTCCTGCCGTCATCGGTCTTGAGGAAGGACTGCAACGCCTCGACGCGCGCCACCAGCCGGACCAGATCATCCTCGTTGCCGAGCGAGAACACCGCGTCGATCAGGTCGTGGCGCGTACCCTTCTCCTTCAGCGCAACTTTCAGGCGGTCTGCGAAGAAAATCAGGAGATCGGACGACTGGTTCAAGCCAATCCGTATCTTGTTTTCCAGAAGAATGCGGATCGCGCCCAGAGCCGCGCGGCGAAGGGCATAGGGATCACCGGAACCGGTCGGCTTTTCACCAACGGCAAAGAAACTTATCAGTTGATCCAGCTTGTCCGCCAGCGCCACGGCGATGGCGACCTTTTCGGTGGGGACGGCATCGGAAGGTCCGACCGGCCTGTAATGATCGCGGATGGCGTCGGCCACCTGATCGGCTTCCTCGAAATGCAGGGCGTAATAGCGGCCCATCACCCCCTGCAGCTCGGGGAATTCCCCGACGACGCCGGTGGTCAGGTCGGCCTTGCACAGCAGCGCCGCCCGCCTGGCCAGGTCCACGTCGGCACCGATCTTGGCCGCGATCTCGCCCGCCAGTTTCACGATGCGCTCAACACGCTCGCGCTGCGTTCCCAGCTTGGCGTGGAAGACAATGCCTTCCAGGTCCGCAACGCGGCTTTCCAGCGTGCGCTTGCGGTCCTCGTCCCAGAAGAACTTGGCATCCGACAGGCGGGCGCGCAGCACCCGCTCATTGCCCGCGACGATTTCCTTGCCACCATCCTCGGCGATCGTGTTGGCGACCAGGGCGAATTTGTTCGCCATCCGGCCCGGCATATTTTTTGACGTGGGGGGGTCACGCAGGGCGAAGTATTTCTGGTGCGTCCGCATCGAGGTCTGCAGGATCTCGGCCGGCACATCCATGAACTGGTCTTCGATGCTGCCGACATAGACCACCGGCCATTCCGCCAGGCCCGATACTTCCGCCAGCAGCCCCTCGTCCGGGATCAGTTCCAGGCCATGCACGAAGGCCGCGCTCTTGACGCCTTCGAAGATGATCGCGGCGCGTTCCTCGGCGTCGAGGATGACATGGGCCTTTTTCAGCGCCGCCTCGTAATCCTCGAAGCGCCGGACCTCGATCCTGCCTTCCGAGAGGAAGCGGTGGCCGCGCGTGTGCCGTCCGCTGCTCACCCCGGCAAAGCTGAACGGCACGACTTCGCCGTCGAAGGTGGCGAGGATGGAATGAAGCGGGCGCACCCAGCGTGTGGCCACGCCCGGCTTCCAGCGCATGGATTTGGGCCAGGGCAGCTTGGCCATCACTTCGGGGATGATCTCGGCCAGCACGGCGGCGGTTTCGCGGCCCTCGCGCGCGATCAGGGCGATATAGACATCGCCCTTGGGCGTGCTTTCGACCTTGAGCTGGTCCTTCGTAAGGCCGGTCTTCTTGAGAAAGCCCTCGATGGCGGCGGCGGGGGCGTCAACCTTCGGCCCCTTCAATTCCTCACGCACGTCCTTCTGCTTGGCCGGCAGCCCAACGATGGAGAGCGTAAGGCGGCGCGGGCCGCTGAACGCCTTGATGCCTTCGAACAGCAGGCCGCGGTCCGAAAGCGCCCCGACCATCAGGCGCTCAAGATCGCGCGCCGCGCCGGCCTGCATGCGGGCGGGGATTTCCTCGCTGAAAAGTTCAAGCAGCAGTTCGGGCATCTGGCGAACCGCGGCTTGTTTTGGCCCTGCGGGCTGTCCTGCCTGGCCTGGCAGCACCCTTGCGCCAGCGCGCGCACCCGGCCGATATAGGCAGCGCGCTCGGTCACGCTGATGACGCCGCGCGCCTGCAACAGGTTGAAGGCGTGGGAGGCCTTGATGCACTGGTCGTAGGCGGGCAGCGCCAGCTTGCGGTCGCCGGAGAGCAGTTCCTGGCACTGTTTCTCCGCATCCTTGAAATGCTGGAACAGCATTGCCGTGTCGGCGCGCTCGAAATTGTAGGTGCTGAATTCCACCTCGCTCTGGTGGAAGACCTCGCCATAGCGGAACTGCTCGTTGAAGGCGAGGTCGTAGACGAACTCGACATTCTGGACATACATCGCCAGGCGCTCGAGGCCATAGGTGATCTCGGCGCAGACCGGATCGCAGTCAAAGCCGCCCACCTGCTGGAAATAGGTGAACTGGGTGATCTCCATGCCGTCGCACCAGACTTCCCAGCCCAGGCCGGCGGCGCCCAGGGTAGGGCTTTCCCAGTCATCCTCGACAAAGCGGATGTCGTGCAGCGCCGGGTCCAGTCCGATCTCGCGGATCGAGCCGAGATAAAGCTCCTGCACATTCTCCGGCGCCGGCTTCAGGATCACCTGATACTGGTAATAGTGCTGCAGGCGGTTGGGGTTCTCGCCATAGCGGCCATCGGTGGGCCGGCGCGAAGGCTGGACATAGGCCGCGTTCCAGGGGCGCGGCCCCAGGGCGCGCAGGGTGGTGGCCGGATGGAAGGTGCCCGCCCCCATCTCATTGTCATAGGGCTGCAGGATCAGGCAGCCCTTGCTGGCCCAGTAATTTTGCAGGGTCAGAATAAGGTCTTGGAAAGTACGGGCTTTGGGCACGATTCGGCTCTTCTGGCGGTGCGCGGAAGCTATAGACGCGCCGAATCCA
>CAZYGO010000215.1:0-4558 GCA_964647455.1 uncultured Rhizobium sp. | reverse complement strand
CATCCCCGGCGAGCGCCGCGATGGCGGCGCGAGGGAAGGGGACCCAGGCTTTCTGAAACTGGCTTGTGTTGGGCGGCCTGGGCTCCCTTCCCCTCGCATTCCTTCGCAATGCTCGGCCGGGAATGACAAGTGTGGCTGACGCACAACGCCTGCTGAAATTGACTTCCGGACACGTGGCGGATGGACTCGCTCATAGCCACCTGTCGCCTGCAAGCGGCGGGACCGGCTGGAATGTGGACTATTCTGCTGGAAATCGGCGGCCTCATCCTCGGGATGGCGGCTGGGGCGCTCTTGGGCATCCTGGCAAAGAACCGCCTTCAGAAATCAAAGGGCGCCCGCGCTGCCGCTATGATGACGTTGGCGTTTCTCGGCTTTTTCACTTACGTCCCGCCGGAAACGACAAAGATCGCCGAACCGTCGGAGGAGATGAAGGTCAAAAAAGGCGCCAACCCGGGCGACCCTCCGGAACCGGACTAACCAATTACGTTCCAGGTCTCCGCATCAGCACGCTGGTCGCCCAGCCGAACAGCAGCGACATGAACACCGCCAGCAGGCCATAGCCCAGCGGCTGGTTGTGGGCGAAGTTGTTGAGCCGCCGCTCCAGCCCGATCTGGTCGATGAAAAAGGGCGTGGACTGCACGCTTTCGACGTCTCCATTCCGGAAGAGATACACTTCGACATTATACTGGCCGCGCGCCACCGCGGCGGGGATTGGCACCACGGTCTTGAACAAATTCTCGCTGTGGAAGTCGATGGCGCCCGGCGCATCGCGGTAAAGGCCCTGCGCTTCCAGCTGGCGGATGGCGGCCTGGCGGAAGGGCTGCGGGTCGTGATGACTGGTTATGGCGGCGGGCTTCAGGTGCATCGCCCCCAGACCATAGCGGTCCAGTACGTCGCCGCCGGCGATGGCGTTCAGCGGCCGCGTGCTGGCAAGGAAATAGAAGGCCGGCATGTCGCTGAAGCGGGCGGCGTCGCGGTTGACCCAGACGCCGGCGATGCGGTCGCGCCGCCGCACCGTGATGGCGGCGTCGGGCCCGCGCACCACCACCACGATTTCGCGGCCGGCCGGCTCGGGGGCGCGCTCGAGGGTGCCGAAGACCACGATGTCGGTGCCGGTATAGCTGGAATTGATCTCGATCTGGTCCTGGCTGAGGCCAGAAACGATGTCCTCGGCCGCCGCGGCCGGCGTCGCCACCATCGCCAGGACCAGGAGCCAGCGCCGCATCAGTTTCCCAGCTCCGTCGAATAGATGTCGCGCGGATGCGCCACCAGGCCCCAGGCCAGCTTCAGGGCGACCGCCAGCACCAGCACCGCCAGCAGGAAGCGCAGCTGCTCGCCGCGCAGCCGCGCGCCCGCGCGCACGCCCAGCTGCGCCCCGACCACGCCGCCGATCACCAGGAAGAAGGCCAGCACAATGTCCACCGCATAGTTGCTGGTGGCCTGCAGGATGGTGGTGATGGCGGTGACGAAGATGATCTGCACCAGCGAGGTTCCCAGCACCACGTTGGTCGGCATGCGCAATATGTAGATCATCGCCGGCACCAGGACGAAGCCGCCGCCCACGCCCATGATCGCCGAAAGCACGCCAACCCCGAAGCCGATCACCAGCGGCGGCAGCACGCTGAGATAGAGCCTGCTTTGGCGGAAGCGCAGCTTCAGCGGCAGCGCCGCGATCCAGGGCCGGTTGATCGGACGGACCGGCGTCACCGTCCCGCCGCGCACCGCCTTCAGCGTCGCCAGGCTCTCCTTCAGCATCAGGGTGCCGACGCTGCCCAGCAGCAGCACATAGGACAGCGACACGATAAGGTCCATCTGGCCCTGGCGGCGCATCAGGGCGAACAGCCAGACCCCCGACAGCGTGCCCACCAGGCCGCCGGCGGTCAGCACGCCCGCCATGCGGAAATCGATGGCGCGCTTCTTCCATTGCGCCAGCGCGCCGGAAACCGAAGAGGCCGTGACATGGGAAAGGGTGGTGCCGACCGCGACGGTGGAGGGAATGCCGTAGAACACCAGCAGCGGCGTCAGCAGGAAGCCGCCGCCGACACCGAACAGGCCGGAAAGAAACCCCACACTGAGGCCCAGGCCCACGACATACACCCAGTGGACCGACATCTCGGCAATGGGAAGATAAATTTCCATCCCGTGGGCCAAGATGCGCGCGCCGCTACAGCGGGTCAACCCGCGCCGCGCCGCGTTTTACTGGAAATTACTGACCGATCAGGTCCTTCGGTTCCGGCGGCACATTCGTGGCGCGATTGATCGGCTGGGCCCTGAAACCCTGCGCCGATTTCTGCGCCGCCGCCCGGTCCACGTCGGAGAGGTGCTTGGCCACTTCCTCGGCGCGCTGCTGCGCGCCATTGTCGCCGGCCGCGGCGGCGATCAGGTACCATTTGTAGGCGTCCAGCAGGCTTTGCGGCACGCCCTGGCCGCGCTCATAGAGCACCGCGAGGTTGAACTCGGCATCCACCAGGCCCAGCGCCGCCGCCTTGGCGAACCAGCGCGCCGCCTCGCCGGGATTGGGCTGGCCCAGCGAATTGTTGCTCAGCGCCACGCCCAGATTGTACATCGCCAGGCGGTTGCCCTGGTTGGCGGCCTTCAGATACCAGGAAGCCGCGTTCTGCGCGCTGGCGGCGACGCCCTGGCCGCGCTCATACAGCGTGCCCAGGCGATACTGCGCCACCGCCTGGTTCTGCGCGGCGGCCTGGCTCAGCCATTTGAAGGCTTCGGCGGGATTGGCGGCGGTGCCGTCGGCGCCGCCCTGGGCGCGGATGCCGATGATGGTCTGGGCGGTCGCATTGCCCTGGGTGGCGAGCTGGGCGATGCGTTCGAGCGTCGGCGGCGCCAGGCTGGCGGGATTCTGCGGCGGCGCGGCCTGCGGCCTGACCGGCTGGGGCACGTCGGAAGGCGGCGGGCCATTGTCCAGGTTGGGCCCGGCCTGCTGCTGCGGTTCGCCTTCGCCGGTCCCGACCTGCGGCGCCGGCGCGAAAGGCTGGCCGCCGTTGGCGGCGGGCGGAGGGGCGGCGGTCTTCACCGCCGGATGCTGCAGTTTATTGCTGATCACGGCGGCGCCAACCGCCAGGGCGGCGACCAGCGCCACCACCAGCACGCCCGTCAGCAGCTTCGGCTTCTTGCCTTCCTCGGCGGCGGCGCCGCGTTTCCAGCGGAAGCGGCTCGTCTTGTCCGCGGCGTTCTTTTCGGCGGCCTCGCGGGCGGAGCGGCGCGCGGCGGCCAGGAAATTCTCCTCGCCCGGCGCGTCCTCCATCATGCCATGCATCGGCGCGAAGGGATCTTCGCTTTCGACATCGGGCGTTTCGGTGAACTCGCCGGTGGCGAAGGCTTCCGGCGAGAAGGTGTCGGTGCCGTAGGGCGGCAGGAAGCTGTCGGCTTCGGCGGCGGGGGCCGGCGGTTCGGCCAGCGGCGGGGCCTCGAAGGCGGCCGGCCTGGGGGGCGCGAAGGCAGGCTCGGCGGCGGCGGGCGGCGCGGCCATGATGTTGGCCCGCATTTCGCTGACCAGGTCGGCATGGTGCTTCTCCATCGCCTCCAGGCGACGGGTCAGCGCCCGCATCGTCTCTTCCAGCGGGGCGGCGGGATTGTGGCTTTCCAGCCGCGCCACCAAGCCGTGCAAGCTGTTCTCGATGCCGTCGAGGCGGCGCTCCAGATGGCTGTCGTCGCCGCTGCGCTCCAGCCGGATGATCGAATCTTCCAGCCGCTGGATGGTTTCCTCGCTCTGCCCGGCGCGGCGCTGCCATTCCACCTGGTCGTTGGCGCGCTGCTGCGCCTGGGCTTCGAGCTTCTCCAGCGCGTGGTCGATGGCGTTGGTGGCGAACTGGACGGTCTTTTCGGCGCTGGCGACGCGGCCGTCCACCTGGGCGATGCGGTCGGAAAGCTGGCGGTCGCCCGCTTCGGCGTCTTCGCGCACCTGACCCAGCTTGTAGGCGAGCTGGTCGATGGTCTGGGTGACGGCGGTGACCTGGGTGGCCGAGTGGCTGGCGGTCTGGCCCATCTGGTCGGCCAGGCGCGACAGGCCCTGGTGCAGCGCCTTGACCGCGTCCTTGACCCCGTCGGTGGCGCGCTCGCGCTCCAGCCGTTCCAGCCGCTCATTGATGGCGACGATGGTGTGGCTGATCTGGTCGAAGGCCTGGGCCTGTTCGCGGGCCGCGATGTTCATCTCGGCGGCGGTCTTGGACAGGACCCGGTTGTTCTCGGACTGGCTGCGCTCGGACGAGTCCAGCCGGCGGCTCACGCCCCGCAGCTGCTCCTCGATCCGGCGCCAGGACTCGGTTGATTCGCTTTCGCTGCGGCTGACCCGGGCCAGCATCTCCTCGGAATCGCGGCGGGCGGCGCTGGATTGGGGCAGGCCCCAGCTGTCCAACGGCCCGGCGCCATAGCCGGACGGGGGGGCGCTGAAGGGGGCGGGTTCGTCGCCAAAGTCCGAAAAACTGCGCAAAATCCGGCGGGTAAGCCATTCCCCGACCGACAGGCCTTCCCGGCGGGCGGCGGCCCGGGCAGCTTCCCGCGCCTCGGGCGGGATGCCGGCCACATTCCAGGGTAGCTCTGC
>CAZYGO010000214.1:0-4209 GCA_964647455.1 uncultured Rhizobium sp. | reverse complement strand
CGTGATCTGACGCGACAATAGGGTGCGTCGCGCGCCGGAAACAAGCTGCAGCTCACTGCGTGAGCTGCAAAGACGCTATCGCCAGCGCCACGGCCTGGGCGCGCGTGCGCGCCCCCAGCTTGATCAGCGCGTTCTGGACATAGGAATGCGCCGTTTGTTCGGAAATGTTGAGAATTTGGGCAATCTCCCAATCGGTCTTGCCCGCGGCGACCCATTTGAGGCACTCGCGCTCGCGCGGGGTCAGCCGGGGCATGGCCCGGCGCCGGTCGCCCGCGCGCAGCGCCACCACACGGGCATGGAGATAATAGGCGGCAAGCTGCAGCCCGGCCCGCTGGTGGGACGACAGATCGTAATGCCGCGTGCCGATGCTGATCGCGCCCAGAACGCCTTCGCCGGGCACGGCGAGCGCCAGCCCGTCCTTGAGGCCGAATTCCGCCGCTTCTTCCAGCACCCTGCGGCCCTTGCGCCCTGCCTCGGCATGGGTTTCCGACCAGCGGACAGGCGCCGGCGAGCGGTTCAGCCGGGCGATGACCGGATCATGGGCCAGATGATTCTGCTCGATGTAGCGGCGGTACCAGTGGATGGGCCAGGTCGCGCCCCAGCGGCGGTCGTCGCGCCGCACCTCCGGATGGGAGGCGTCGCCGATACAGAAACAGTCCATGCCATGGGCCAGGACCAGCCGCTGGAACGACGCGAGCAGGGACGGGATGTCCCCCTGCTGCGCCAGATGATCCACCAGCTCAAGTCCGCTATCGGAAAGCAACATCACCCAACCCCGGGGCCATTTTTAACACGACCTGCGGCTGTATCAACGTACGGCTTCGCTCCGAACTTGCGGAAACCGGATGCTGTTTCCGATACGGCAAGCGGCGTTTTGACGCAGATTTGGACACCCCGTGATCGCCGCCGCGGCCGCGGCGGGGCTTCGTTGACGGGCCGGTGACCAAAGCCTAGTTTTTGCGCCGCACAAAAATCCGGCCGACCTCTGGGACATCAAGGAGGCGGCTATGGGGAACCGGCAGAGTCATGAAGGTCTTGGTGCCCGTCAAACGGGTGATCGACTACAATGTGAAAGTCCGCGTCAAAGCCGATCAGAGCGGCGTGGATCTCGCCAACGTCAAAATGTCGATGAACCCCTTCGACGAGATCGCCGTCGAGGCTGCGGTCAAGCTCAAGGAAGCGGGCAAGGCGAGCGAAATCGTCATTGTCTCCATCGGCCCCCAACAGGCCCAAGACACCATCCGCACCGCCCTGGCCATGGGCGGCGATCGCGGCATCCTGGTGAAGACCGATGCCGCGCCGGAGCCGCTGGCGGTGGCCAAGCTGCTCAAGGCGCTGTGCGAGGAGGAGAAACCGGACCTGGTGCTGTGCGGCAAGCAGGCGATCGACAGCGACGCCAACCAGACCGGCCAGATGCTGGCGGCGCTGATGGGCTGGGGCCAGGCCACCTTCGCCCACAGCCTGGAATTGGACGAGGGCACGGCCAGGGTCGCCCGCGAGATCGATGGCGGTCTGCAGACGGTGGAAGTCAGGCTGCCGGCGGTGGTCACCACCGACCTGCGCCTCAACCAGCCGCGCTATGCCTCGCTGCCCAACATCATGAAGGCGAAGAAGAAGCCCATCGCGGAAAAGGCCCCGGCCGAGCTCGGCGTGGACGTGACGCCGCGCATGACGGTGCTGAAGGTTTCCGAACCCAGGGCCCGCGCCGCCGGCGTGAAGGTCAAGACGGTGGCCGAACTGGTTGACCGGCTGGTGGAAGCGGGAGTGCTGAAATGACCGCGCCAAAGCCATCATTGGTCGTCGCCGAACACGACAACAAGAGCCTGAACGAAGCCACCGCGCGCACCGTGACGGCGGCGGCGGCCGTCTCCACCCCCGTGCATGTGCTGGTAGCGGGCGAAAACTGCGCCGCCGTGGCGGAGGCCGCCGCGAAGATCGCCGGGGTGGAGAAGGTGCTGCTGGCCGACAGCCCGCTCTATGCGCGGCAGCTGGCGGAGACGATGGAGGCGCTGATCCTCTCCGTCGCCGGCGATTATGACGCCCTGCTCGCCCCTGCCACCACCACCGGCAAGAACTTCCTGCCGCGCGTGGCGGCGAAACTGGACGTGCCGCAGGTCTCCGAGATCATCGCCGTGGTTTCGCCCGACACGTTCGAGCGCCCGATCTATGCCGGCAACGCGGTCGAGACCGTGCAGGCGCCCGCGGGCAAGAAGGTGATCAGCGTCCGCACCACGGCGTTCAAGCCGGCGGCGGAAGGCGGCAGCGCGGCGGTGGAGAAGATCGCGGCCGCCGCCGATCCGGGCCTTTCCCGCTTCGTGGGGGAGGCCCTTTCGAAATCGGAACGGCCCGAACTGACCTCGGCGAAGATCGTGATTTCCGGCGGGCGGGGCCTGGGCAGCGCCGAGAATTTCCACCTGCTCGACAAGATCGCCGACCGGCTGGGCGCGGCGGTGGGCGCCTCCCGCGCCGCGGTGGATGCGGGCTATGTCCCCAACGACTTCCAGGTCGGCCAGACCGGCAAGGCGGTGGCCCCCGAGCTTTATCTCGCCATCGGCATTTCCGGCGCCATCCAGCACCTGGCGGGGATGAAGGATTCGCGCGTCATCGCCGCCATCAACAAGGATCCGGAGGCGCCGATCTTCGCCGTCGCCGATTACGGCCTGGTGGAAGACCTTTTCAAGGCGATCCCCGAATTGAACGACGAACTCGAAAAGCGTGGGCTAGGGCAGAAGGCGTAAATCGCATGGCAGTGGAAAAGATCGGCGTCATCGGCGCCGGGCAGATGGGTACCGGCATTTCGCATGTGCTGTCGCTGGCGGGCTTCTCGGTCACGCTCGACGACATCAACAAGGATGCGCTGGGCAAGGCCCTGGAACGCATCGAGAAGAACATGCAGCGCCAGGCCGCCAAGGGCACGATCGGCGAGGACCAGATCGCACCGGCCCTGGCCCGCATCCGCACCACCCAGACACTGGACGACCTTCGGGACCAGGACATGGTGATCGAGGCGGCGACCGAGGACGAGACGATCAAGAAGAAGATCTTCCAGGATCTGTGCACCCGCATCTCGGACCGCACCATGATCGCCACCAACACCTCGTCGATCTCGGTGACGCGGCTGGCCAGCGCCACCGACCGGCCGGAGCAGTTCATCGGCCTGCATTTCATGAACCCGGTGCCGCTGATGCAGCTGGTGGAAGTGATCCGCGGCATCGCCACCAACGACGCCACCTTCCAGGCGGCGCTGGAGATCGTGCGCCGGGTCGGCAAGACCGCGGCCTATGCCGAGGACTTCCCCGCCTTCATCGTCAACCGCATCCTGCTGCCGATGATCAACGAGGCGGTCTATACGCTGTATGAAGGTGTCGGCAATGTGGACGCCATCGACACCGCCATGCGGCTGGGCGCCAATCATCCGATGGGACCGCTGCAGCTGGCCGACTTTATCGGCCTGGATACCTGCCTGTCGGTGATGCAGGTGCTGTATGAGGGGCTGGCGGATTCCAAATACCGCCCCTGCCCGCTGCTGGTGAAATATGTCGAGGCCGGCTGGCTGGGCCGCAAGACCGGCCGCGGCTTCTACGATTATCGCGGGGAACATCCGGTTCCGACGCGCTAGAGCTGCTTGTAGAAGAAGCTGGCGTCGTGACGGCCCTTGCCGTCCGGGTTGGTGGCGTAGCCGGGCACTTCGCCGACCTTGATCCAGCCCATGGCGGCATAGAGCCGCTCGCCCGCCTTGCCGGCTTCGGTGTCCAGCGTCAGCAGTGTGCGGCCCAGGCGCAGCGCCTCGGCTTCGGCCGCCCGCATCAGGGCGGCGCCGAGCCCCTGCCGCCGGGCGCGGCGATGCACGATCATCTTGGCGAGATCGGCGCGGAAGGACTGGTTCTCCTGCGGCGCCAGGATCAGCTGCACCGTGCCGTCGATTCGGCCGTCCTGCTGCGCCACGAAAAGCAACCTTTCGCCGGCGGCGTGGCTGGCCAGCGCGCCGTCCCACCAGGCATCGGCCTTGGCGCGGGTCATGGGAGCCGCGAAATTCACCGCCGCGCCGCTTTCCACCGCGTCGATCAGCAGGTCGGCCAGTTCGCCGCGTATCGCCTGCGCCCGTTGCGGGGTGAGTAACTCGATGGCGTGACGGCTCATGCGGCCTCCGGCGTGGTGAAATTCCTGCGATAGGCTGCCGGCCCGACGCCAAAGCGGCGTTCAAAGGCG
>CAZYGO010000213.1:0-4143 GCA_964647455.1 uncultured Rhizobium sp. | reverse complement strand
CTGAAAAACGTGCAGTCGGGCCTGGGCACCGCCGCCGTGATCGTAATGGACAAATCCACCGACGTGATCAAGGCGATCCAGCGCCTGGCCTATTTCTACAAGCATGAAAGCTGCGGCCAGTGCACGCCCTGCCGCGAGGGGACTGGCTGGATGTGGCGGGTGATGACCCGCATGGTGAAGGGCGACGCCCAGCCATCGGAAATCGACCTGCTGCAGGAGGTCACCAAGCAGATCGAGGGCCATACCATTTGCGCCCTGGGCGATGCGGCGGCCTGGCCGATCCAGGGGCTGATCCGCCATTTCCGGCCCGAGATCGAAAAGCGCATCGCCGAGCACGGCGCGAAAGTGGCGGCGGAGTAGACCATGGCCACACGCAAGCTGATCATCGACGGCAAGGAAATCGAGGCGGAAGAAACCTTCACGCTGCTGCAGGCCTGTGAACAGGCCGGGGCGGAGATCCCGCGCTTCTGCTATCATGAACGCCTGTCGGTGGCGGGCAATTGCCGCATGTGCCTGGTGGAATGGGTGGGCGCGCCCAAGCCGCAGGCCAGCTGCGCCCTGCAAGTGAAGGACATCTTCCCCAACAAGGACGGCACGCCGGCGAAGATCAACACCACCAGCCCCTATGCCCGCAAGGCGCGCGAGGGGGTGATGGAGTTCCTCCTCATCAACCATCCGCTCGACTGCCCGATCTGCGACCAGGGTGGCGAATGCGACCTGCAGGACCAGGCGATGGGCTATGGCCGCGCCGCCTTCCACCGCTTCAACGAGAACAAGCGCGCCGTCGAAGACAAGTATATGGGGCCGCTGGTCAAGACCATCATGACCCGCTGCATCGCATGCACCCGTTGCGTGCGCTTCGCCACCGAGGTTGCGGGCGTGCCCGACCTGGGCGCCACTGGGCGCGGCGAGGATGTCGAGATCACCTCCTATCTGGAGAAGGCCTTCGCCAGCGAGCTGTCGGGCAATGTGGTGGACCTGTGCCCGGTGGGCGCGCTGACCAGCAAGCCTTATGCCTTCAATGCCCGGCCCTGGGAGCTGAAGAAGACCGAAAGCGTCGATGTGATGGACGCACAGGGCTGCAATATCCGCGTCGATACCCGCGGGCCGCAGGTGATGCGCGTGCTGCCGCGCCTCAATGAAGAGGTGAACGAGGAATGGATCAGCGACAAGGCGCGCCATGCCTGTGACGGGCTGAGCCGCCAGCGCCTCGACCGTCCCTATGTGCGGGTGGGCGGCAAGCTCAAGCCCGCCAGCTGGGCCGAGGCTTTCGCTGCCATCGCTGCCAAGGTCTCTGCCACCGCGCCGGAGAAGATGGCCGCCATTGTCGGCGACCTCGCTGCCGCCGAGGAGATCAAGGCACTGAAGGACCTGATGGCCGCGCTGAAGGTGCAGAACCTTGATTGCCGCCAGGACGGTGCGAAAATCAAGGCCAATAGGGATGGCAAGCTTCCGCGCCAGACCTACCTGTTCAATTCCACCATTGCCGGTGTCGAGGCCGCGGACGCCATCCTGCTCATCGGCAGCAATCCGCGCTGGGAAGCGCCGGTGCTCAATGCCCGCATCCGCAAGGCCTGGCTGGCCAGCGGCGTCAGGATCGCCAATCTCGGCCCGGCAGTCGACCTCACCTATCCGGCGGAACAGCTCGGCACCGACGTCAACACCCTGGCTGCCATCGCCAACGGCACGCATCCTTTCGCCAAGGTGCTGGCCGATGCGAGGCGGCCGATGCTGATCCTGGGGCAGGGGGCGCTCACCCGTGACGATGGGGCCGCCATTCTGGCGCTCGCCGCCCGCATCGCTGGCGACACCGGCATGATCGGCCCGGCCGGTAGCCATGCCGAGGGCGGCTGGAACGGCTTCAACATCCTGCACACCGCCGCCAGCCGGGTCGCGGCGCTGGACCTGGGTTTCCTGCCCGGCCCAGACAATGGAAGTGGGGGCGGCCGGGACGTGGCGGGCATCGTGGACGGCGCCCAGAAGGGCGAGATCGACTTTATCTATCTGCTGGGGGCCGATGAGCTCGACCTCGCACATCTCGGTCGCGCCTTTATCGTCTACCAGGGCAGTCATGGCGATGCCGGTGCCCATCATGCGGACGTGATCCTTCCGGGCGCCGCCTATACCGAGAAGGATGGGCTCTATGTGAATTTCGAAGGCCGGGTGCAGCGCGGCCGCCGTGCCACGTTCCCGCCCGGCGAGGCCCGGGAGGACTGGACGATCTTGCGCGCCCTTTCCGACGTGCTAGGCGTGCGCCTGCCGTATGACAATCGTGCCCAGCTGCTGGCGGCGCTGGAGAAGGACGTTACCCATTTCGCCGATATTGGCACCGCGCCGGTGCATGCCGATACCGCCGCCGCGACCTGGAGCGGCATCGGCGAGAATGGTGCCCTGGCCGCGACCGTGCCGCTCGCGCACGCCATCACCGACTACTATCTGACCAACCCTGTGGCCCGCGCCAGCGAGACCATGGCGCAGTGCAGCCGGGAATTCATCTCCACGTCCAAGATGGCGGCGGAATAAGATGGCGCTGATCCCCTTCCTGCAAAACCAGATCGGCTTGCCCTACGCCTGGGCCTGGTTCATCAGCCAGGCGGCCTTCATCCTCATCATCTCGGTGGTGCTGATGCTGGCGGTGGCCGCCGTGATCCTGGCCGACCGCAAGATCTGGGCGGCCGTGCAGATGCGCCGTGGCCCCAATGTCGTCGGCCCCTTCGGCCTGCTGCAGACCATCGCCGACGCGCTCAAGTTCCTCTTCAAGGAAGTCATCAGTCCGGCCGGCGCCAACAAGGTGATCTTTTTCCTGGCGCCGGTGGTGAGTGTGATGACCGCCTTCATCGCCTGGGCGGTGATCCCACTCAATCAGGGCTGGGTCATCGCCGACATCAATGTCGGCATCCTTTATCTTTTCGCGGTTTCGTCGCTGGGCGTCTACGGAACGGTGATGGCGGGCTGGGCCTCCAACTCCAAATACGCTTTCCTTTCAGTCTTGCGCGCCGCGGCGCAGATGGTGTCATACGAGGTCTCGATAGGTTTCGTCATGATCACCGTGCTGCTCTTTGCCGGCACGCTTAATGTCTCCGGCATTGTCCGGGCGCAGGAAACTACCGGCTTGCTGGCCCTGCTGCACTGGAACTGGTTCTCGCTGCTGTTCCCGATGCTGGTGATCTTCTTCGTCTCGTCCCTGGCCGAGACCCAGCGCCCGCCCTTCGACCTGCTGGAGGCGGAGTCGGAACTGGTCGCCGGTTTCTTCGTGGAATATTCCTCCGGCCCCTTCCTGCTCTTCTTCCTGGCCGAATACATGAACGTGATCATGCTGTGCGGCATGATGGCGATCCTGTTCTTCGGCGGCTGGCTGTCGCCGATCAACATCTGGCCGCTGAACATTCCCGTGCTCGGCATCTTCTGGTTCCTGGCCAAGATCGCCTTCCTTTTCTTCATGATGGCGATGGTGAAGGCCATGGTGCCGCGCTATCGCTACGACCAGCTGATGCGACTGGGCTGGAAAGTGTTTCTTCCGACATCTCTTGTCTGGGTGGTGCTGACGGGGGCTTATGTCCTTTTCGTCCGCCCGCACCTCTGAGAGGCAACATGGCTTCGCTCGATCGCACTGCGCGCCAGATATTCTTCGTGGAGTTCATCAAGAGTTTCCTGCTCTCGATGCGCTATTTCTTCGCCCCCAAGGCGACGCTGAACTATCCCTTCGAGAAGGGCCCGCTCTCGCCCCGCTTCCGCGGCGAGCACGCCCTGCGCCGCTACGCCAACGGCGAGGAACGCTGCATCGCCTGCAAGCTGTGCGAGGCGATCTGCCCCGCCCAAGCCATCACCATCGAGGCCGAGCCCCGCGCCGACGGCAGCCGGCGCACCACCCGCTATGACATCGACATGGTGAAGTGCATCTATTGCGGCTTCTGCCAGGAAGCCTGCCCTGTGGACGCGATCGTGGAAGGACCGAATTTCGAGTTCTCCACCGAGACGCGCGAGGAACTCTATTACAACAAGGTCCGGCTGCTCGCGAATGGCGACCGCTGGGAGCGGGAGATTGCCCGCAATCTGGAACTGGACGCGCCCTATCGCTAGGGCGAAAGAAAGACCGTCATGCTTGAGGCACTAGCGTTTTACGTCTTCTCGGCCATCCTGATC
>CAZYGO010000212.1:0-6181 GCA_964647455.1 uncultured Rhizobium sp. | reverse complement strand
CACCGGCCGATCCCGTGACGGAGCGCGGCTGGCCCAGTTGCTGTGCGGTCTTCTGCTCGGCGCCATTGGCGGCGCCCATCGCCTTTCCGGTGGCGGTGTTGGCGGCGCCCGTCGCGGTGCCGGTGGCGTTGCTGGCGGTGCCGGTGATCCCGTTCACCACAGTGCCGCTATTGGCGCTGCCCGAGACCGATGCGCCATTGCCGTTGGCATTGGTGCTGGCCGAACCGCCCACGCTGGCGTTCGGGGCGCTGTTCGCCGCGTTGGCGGCGCGGCTTTCGGCGTTGTTGACTGCGCCCTGCGCGCGACTGGAGGCGTTGTTGGCCGCGGTTTCGGCACGGCTGGTGGCAGTGCCGACACGGTCGGTCGCGCCACGTGTGGACGGAAGCGTTGCGCCGCCATTGATGCCGCCGGAGGCGGTCCCGTTGATGCCGCCAATGCCGGCGCTGCCGCCAAGGCCGCCCGTGGCGCCGCCGGCCACGCCGCCCACGCCGCCGACGGCGCTACCGCCCAGGAGCTGGGCGTGCGTGGGCGTGGCGAGGGCCGCGGTGCCTGCGACGGCGAGTGCGGCGAAGGTGATGTTCAGACGTGTATGCATTGCGATCTCTCCTTGGCAGGAACCTTAGGTTCCAGGAAATGGCTTACCCCCAGCCCAAGGAAACGGGGCAAGGCGCAAATGTCTCCCGCGCCGAAATGAAATCGACCGCCCGCAAGTGCACAATTTTGAGTCGGAAAATGGTGACCCCGGGAGGACTCGAACCACCGGCCTACGGTTTAGGAAACCGCCGCTCTATCCTGCTGAGCTACGGGGTCACTGGGCGGGATATGCCAAGAAACCGCCTCATTTCGCAAGCCATCGGCTGCGGTGGAGGTCGCGGGCGTTGGAGGTCCAGCCCTTCAGTGTGGGCGCCACCAGATCGGTCTGGGCGGGAAAGCGCAGGGGTATCCACGGATAGCCGGCCAAGGCGGTCTTTTCCGCCTGGGCCAGCCGCCTGCCGCGTTGCGCCGCATCCGGCTCGGCGGCTGCCGCGTCCATCAGGCGGTCGAAGGCGGGATTGCGATACCCGGCATAATTGTTGCCCGCATCGCTGCGCAGCAGGTCAAGAAAATTGGAGGCGTCATTGAAGTCGGCGTACCAGTTGGCGATGCCCAGGTCGTAATCGCGAAGGCGAAGTTTGCGGAAATGGTTGGGCACGTCCGACGTCACGATGGACAGATTCACATAAACCTGGCTCAGCATCGCCTGCAGCACTGCTGCCAGCCGCCGATTGTCGGGGCTGGTCGTGGTGGCATAGGTCAGCGCGAGGCGGTTGGCGGGGCCGTAGCCGGCCTGCCGCATCAGTGCCTGGGCTTCCAGCAGGCGCGCGGCGAATGATTTGCCGCGAAAATCGAAGGATACGCCTTGCGGGTAATTCGCGGTGCCCGGCGGCACGATGGAATAGGCCGCCGGTTCGCCCAGCTTCAGCACCTTCTGGGTGATCGCCTCGCGGTCCAGCGCCAGGTTCAGTGCCCGGCGCACCCTTTCGTCCTTGAGCCGCTCCAGGTTGATCGCGACATAGGAGATCGCCAGCGACGGCGTCACCTTGAGTACTCCGGGCATATTGGCGCGCAGCCAGGCGATCTCGCTTGCCGCCACCGGGCTCTGCAGATCCAGCTCGCCCGCGCGGAAGCGTTTCACCGCCGCCTGGCTGTCGGTGGCGGGGTAGTAGATGACGGTGTCAAAGGCGACATGGGCGGCGTCGAAGAAGCGCGGATTCTTCGCAAGCGTGATGTGATCGTTTGGAACCCACTCCTTCAGCAGATAGGGCCCGTTGCCGACATAGCTGCCCGGCCGTGCCCAGCCGCTTTTCGCCGCCTGGCGCGACACCGGCGAGGCGGTGATGTGGCTCAGCAGTTCCGGCAGATAGGGCGCGGGATGCTCCAGCGTCAGGACCAGACGGTCGGCTTTCGGCGCCGCCACGCCAAGCGCGGCGGGCGGAAGCTTACCGGCACTCACCGCCGCGCCGTTTTTCAGGATCCAGAGATTGGAGGCATAGCGCGAGCGGGTGGCTGGATCGGTCAGGCGGCGGAAGGCAAAGACGAAATCGCCCGCCGTCACCGGCTTGCCGTCGGACCATTGCGCCTGGCGGAGCTGGAAGGTCCAGATCAGGCCATCCTTCGAGACGTCCCAGCGTTCGGCCATGCCGGGGATTGGACGCGCGGCGGCGTCCAGGGTGGTCAGGCCCATCATCAGGTCGCCGACGATATTGTCTTCCCATTGCGTGCCGGCAAAAGCGGGATCGAGCGAATCCGGCTCGCCGCCATTGCCGCGCCGCAACTCCGCGCCCCAGGCGGGCGCAGCCAGCAGCAACAGAAGGGCGGCGGCCCGCGCCTTCACAGCAGCACGGTGCGGGCGCGCTCCGCCGCATCTATCCAGAGCCAGCGGCTGCGGTGGAAGTCGGTGGCGTTGCGCACCCACCCCTTGACATAGGGCCGCACGATGCTGGGCGTCACCCAGAAAAAGAGCGGCATGATCGCATGGTCGCGGATCAGGATGGCTTCGGCCTCCGCCAGCAGGCGGCCGCGTGCCTCCACCTCCACCTCTCGCTGGGATGCCGCCAGCTTTGCGTCGAAGGCGGGATTGCTGTAGGCGCCCCAGTTGTTGGCGACTCCGGTGAGGAAGAGCGACAGAAAGCTTTCGGCATCGTTGAAATCTGCCAGCCAGGCGGGCTGGCAGATGTCGAAATCATGGATCGTGGTCGTCTTGCTGGTGAAGACCGCGAAGTCGTTGGCCAGGATCGAGACGTCGATATAGACCAGCGACAGCATCTGCTGGATGGCGGCGGCGACGGCGCGGTAGCTGCCGGCGGCGGTCGAGCGGATCATGTAGCTGGTGTGCAGCCTGTTGTCCGGGCCGAAGCCGGCCTGGCGCATCAACGCCTGTGCCCGCGCCAGCCGCGCCGCCGGCGTCATGGACCGGAAGTCGAAGGCGACCCCGCCTGGATAGTTGGCCATGTTGGGCGGCACCACGCCATAGGCCGGCACTTCCCCGACGCGGCGGATCTTGTCGGTTATGGTCTCCCGGCTGATCGCCAGGTTGATGGCTTCCCGCACCCTTATGTCGTTGAAGGGTTTGCGGGTGTGATTGACCGCGACATACTCGACGGAGAATTGCGGTACCGGACGGTATATTTCCGGCATGTTGGCGCGGATCCAGTCAATGTCCTGGGGCGGGATGCGGGTGTGGCTGTCGAGTTCGCCCGCCCGCATTCGCCTGAGCGCGGCGTCGTAATCGTCCGTTGGATAGAACACCACCGTTTCGAGCGCGACATTGACGGCGTCATAGAAGCGGGGATTTTTCGTTATCGTGATGTGTTCGTGCGGCACCCACTCCTTGAGCAGGTAGGGGCCGTTGCTGACATAGTTCCCCGCGCTGGCCCAGCTTTTGCCCTTGGCTTCGACGACATGGCGGGGATGGGCATAGGTGCTGGCATGGGTGAGCATTTCCAGCAGATAGGGCGCGGGATGGGCCAGGGTGATCTCGAATGTGCGCGGATCTGGCGCGCGCACGCCCAGCGCCTCTGGTGCGAGTTTGCCGGTATTGATGGCCTCGGCGTTTCTGACCAGATAGAGCAGCGAGGCATAGGGCGCCGCCGTGGCGGGCGTCACCATCCGTCGCCAGGCGAAAACGAAATCCTCCGCCGTCAGCGCCACCCCGTCCGACCATTGCGCTTCGCGCAGATGGAACGTCCAGGTCAGGCCATCAGGCGAGGTGGTCCAGCGCTCCGCCATGCCGGGAATCGGGCTGGCGTCAGCCGCCATGGTCATCAGCCCGACCATCAGGTCGCCAAGGATATGATCCTCGGGCTCGGTCTGGAGGAGGGCCGGGTCCAGGCTGCCCGGCTCCGCGCCGTTGCCGCGATGCAGGGTGCGCGAATCGCCAGACGCGTAGATGACCGGCCTTGGGCCCGGCCGCCGCAGGGCCGCCCAACCCAGCCCCAGTGCCGCCGCGCCGCCGCCCAGTGCCGCCAACCGCCGGTTCCAGCCTCTTTTGCCGTTCATTTGCCGCAATTCACCATGCCGATGGCAACACTCGCGTCCCGCCCGGCGATACCATAATATGAGAATGCGCCGCGCGGAAAACGCGGACGGCCGGGGGACTGGGCTCCCATTCGAAAAAGCTGGGTGTGTTACGGGGATGAAGACGATGAGACTTATTTTGACCGCCGCCCTGGGCGTGGTGGCGCTGCCGTTGCTGGCCGGTACCGCTCTGGCCGACAGCCGCGAGCAGGTGCTGCTGCGGCTGCCCGCCTGTTCCAATGCCGCCGAGCAGCGCCAGTATCTGGATTGCTACTATGCCGCGGTGCAGCCGATGCGCCAGGAACTGGGCCTGGCGGCGGCCCCCCAGGCGGCGGCCTATGCCTCCTACTTCACCGGCGGCGCGCCCGCCGCTCCGGCCGGCGGCATAAGCCAGCAGGCGCTCAACACCCGCGAGGAAGTGCTGCTGCGCCTGACCCGCTGCGCCTCGATCGGCGATACCCGCCAGTACCTGGATTGTTATTACGCCGCGGTGCAGCCGATCCGCGCCGAACTCGGCCTGGCCGCCGCGCCGCAGGCCGCCTCCTATGCGCCGCTCTTCGCGCTGGCACAGGTGGCGCCGCGCCCCGCTCCAGTGCCTGACACCCGCCCCAACCTGGTGCCGCAGGGCGCCTATGCCAATGCCTCCGCCCGCCCCGCCGCCCCGCCGCGCCTGGCCGGTGATGAAGGCCCCACCAAGCTGCCCTGGATCGGCGCGCTGATCGGTCTCAAGAATACCAAGGTGCCGCCGGAGCAGTTCGGCCTGCGCAACGCCAAGCCCGGTCCCGGCGTCAATGTCGACCACATTGCCGCCCCGGTCACAAACGTAACCATCGGCCGGGAAGATGGGCGCGTCGTCATCACCCTCGACAACGGCCAGGTCTGGCGCCAGGTGGCCGATGACGACCAGCGCCAGCGCTGGCGCAAGAGCATCATCGGCGAAGTGGCGACGATCGCCTATGGCGTCGGCAATACGTTCAATCTCAGCCTCGGCGAAAGCCACTTCTACAAGGTCGAGCGGGTTTCCTGAGGCTCAGTCATGCTCGGCCACGAAATGGCCGGGCGCGACTTCCAGCAATTGCGGCCGGTAGTCCGCCTCGGCCAGTTTCGAGGGCAGGAAGCGCAATTGCGCCTTCGGGTCCAGCGGCGATGGCGGATCGCCGGAAAGCAACTCGCGGTGACGGCTCCGTTCCACCCTGGGATCGGGCGTCAGCACCGCCGAGAGCAGGGCGCGGGTATAGGGATGACGCGGGTCGCCATAGAGCAACGCGCTATCGGCCAGTTCCACCACACGGCCAAGATAAAGCACCATGACGCGGTGGCAGAGGCGGCGCACAACCGCCAGATCATGGCTGATGAACAGCAGCGAAAGGCCGGTCTCGCGCTGCAGCGCTCCGATCAGGGCGACAATCTCGGCCTGGATGGAAACATCCAGCGCGCTGACCGCCTCGTCGCACACCACCAGCTTGGGGGCGACGATCATGGCCCGGGCGATGCCGACGCGCTGGTTCTGGCCGCCGGAGAGTTCGTGCGGATAGCGATTGATCCAGGACGGGTCCAGGCCGACGCGCGCCATCATCGCGCGCACCCGTGCGTTGCGCTCGGCGCGCGAAAGTCCCGGCTCTAACGCCGCGAGCGGTTCGGCGATGGACTGGCCCACGGGCATGCGCGGATCAAGGCTGGCCAGCGGATCCTGAAAGACGATCTGCATGTCGCCGCGCAGCGCCCGCATCTCGGCCTTGCCGGTATCGCCGAGGTCGCGACCCAGCCAGACGACGCGGCCGCTTTCGGGGGGCAGCAGCTTGAGCACCGCCCGCGCCAGGGTGGACTTGCCTGAGCCGGATTCGCCCACGATTCCCAGCGTTTCGCCTTGGCCCAGCGTGAAGCTGACGCCGTCCACCGCCTTTAGCAGCCGAGGTTTGCCGAACAGATTGCTCTTGATCGGAAAGGTGACCCTGAGATTGTCCACCGCCAGCAGCGGGGCCGAGGACGGTGTTTTTGAATCGGGGGGAACACCGGAATCCAGCCGCGGCACCGCCGCCAGCAGCATCTTCGTATAGTCATGCCGGGGGCTGTGGAAGACCGCGTCCGCCGCGCCCGCTTCCACCACTTCGCCGTGCCGCATCAC
>CAZYGO010000211.1:0-3524 GCA_964647455.1 uncultured Rhizobium sp. | reverse complement strand
TGCAGCCGCGCCTCGGCGCTGGCCAGGTCGGTGACATCCACCGCGGTGCCGATCACCCCGGCATCGCCCAAGGGTATCTCGGTGAAGGCCAGGGCCCGGCGCTGGCCGTTCACCACGGTGAAGCGCTTGCTCTCGACGATGCCGTTCTGGCTGCGGGCGCTGGCCGCCAGGTCGCGCTCGCTCTTGTCCAGCGCCGCCTGGCTGAGGCGCAACGCTTCCAGGTCGGCCGCGCCCGCGCCCTTGAGGAAGGCATGATTACCCCAGGCGATGGCCAGCCCCTTGTCGCGCAGCCACACCGGAATGGGCAGGGCATCGAGGATGGCCTTGTAGTCGGCGGCCTCGGCGGAGACGGTGGGCTCCTCCAGCCACACCGCCACCATGCCGCCCACGGCGCGGCCGCGCGCGATCAGTGTCCTGCCATGGGCATCGGCCACCGGAATCTGGAAGGGGGCGCCCCGCTCCGACAGTCCGTCTAGGGCGGAAGACAGCGCCAGCGCATCCGGGCCCCTCAGGCAGGACTGCAACTGTTCCTCGCCGCCGCCATAGGAGTAGGGCCCGGCGCCGTCGCGGCCCCACACCACCAGCGGCTCGCGGCCGGCGCCCAAGAGGGCGTCGCGCTCGCCCACCGCCGCCTTGGTGCGGGCACCGGTCAGCCGCAGCGAGCGGCGCAGGCGGCGGGAGATGCGCTGCTCGGCCAGCGCCCAGAGCCCTCCGGCCAGCCCCAGGGCGACGCCACCGGCGGCAAGGGCCGACAGCACCACGACCTGGCTGGAAAGGGCGGGGAGGGCCGGGGAGGCAGCCAGGGCCGGGACGGGCGCGAGAAGGCCGGCCGTCGCCAGCCCCTTCAAGACCCCCTGTACCGGTCCCATGCGGTGTCCCATTTTGGGACGGCCCCCGTTAACCCGCTCGCCGAAGGGCGAATCACTGTTGAATCAACAAGATACCGGTGGGACTCGGCCCCGCATAGGGATTGTGGTTAATAAATTATGAAAAACAAAATCGGGCCCACAGGGCCATATTTTGCGACCTGTGGATATTTTCCGAGTCAGATCAGGGATTTACAGTTTCCGTATGCGGAATAAGCCCGGTCCGGCCGCGGGGCCGGGTTCCGGCGGCTGGCCGGCGACAATCCTTAGTGGAAGGTCTTGCGCACGTTGAAATAGAGGTTGGGCCGGGCGTAGTTGACCTCGATTTCGCTCCGGCTAATGGGCGAAACATTGCGCGGCCCGGTGAAATAGTCGCTGAGGCGGCGGCGGGCGGTGGTGAAGATGTTGGACACCGAGAAGTTCATGTTCAGGTCGGGGTCCGGCTTGTAGGTCCAGTTGAAATTGACCTGGGGGTTGCCCAGGTAGCGGTCGATTTCCGCCAGGCGGAAGCCGATCTCCTTCCAGCCATGGCTGTAGTTGACGCTCCAGGTGGACTGCCACGCCTCCAGGTCCTGGACGAAGCCGAAGCTGTAGGAGCTGGCATCCTCATACTGGAAGCGCCGCGTCACCCCGGTCAGCGGGTCGGTCACCGCGCTGTCGCGCCAGTCGAGATTGACGTTCAGCCGGCCGACCTTGAGGAAATCGACCCGGTCGGTCGGCACCGTGGCGTCCACGCTGAGCTGGTCGGCGCGGCCGCTACCGATATTACCCCGCACGTCGAACAGATTGCCCGAGGAATCGGCCAGCGGCTTGTTGTCCAGGATGTTGCTGATTTCCCGGTGCAGGGCGCTGACGGTGAGGGCGCCGCGGCCCCAGAAATGGAATTCATAAGCCAGTTCATACTGCCAGCTCTCGTCCGGCTTGAGGTCGGGATTGCCGGCGGTGACGTTTTTCTGGGTCAGGTTCACCGACGAGATGAAGTCGCCGAAATTCAGCTGGCCCAGCCGGTGCTCGGTCCGCAGCCTCAGGGTGGAGCGGGGATCGAGCGTCCAGGTCAGCTGCAGCCGGGGCTTGGGGTAGAAGAAGGAACGCGCCTGGCTGACATCGCCCTTCTCGGTGATGGTGGAGAATTCCATCCGCACCCCGGCATCCAGCAGCAGGTCGTCCTGCATCTGCCAGCTCGCGGTGGTGAAGACCTCCTCGCGCATCTCGCTGACATCCACGGCGGAGGAGGGCACCGTCACCGTGCTGCCGTTGAGCGTGTAGAGCGAATGGCCGCGCAGATAGTTGAAGGCGGCCTCGCCGCCCACTTCCAGCGTCACCGCGTCGTTCAGGGGATAGCGCAGGGTGAGGTGGCCGATGCTCTCGCCGCTGTCGCGCAGCGAGGAATAGCGTTCGTCGGTGGCGCCGCCGCCCAGCAGCGAGGCCGAGACGCTGTGGCCCATGCGCTGCAGAACTTCCAGGCCCAGGGTGGTGTCGCCCAGGTCATGCTGGTAGCTGGCGCCCAGCTCGCCATTCTGGTTGCGCGAGTGCGACGAAAAGGTCTGCGGCGACACCGGATCGTCATAGAAGGTGCCGCTGCTGTTTTCGGACTGGTTGGCGGCGGCGTTGGCGCTGAAATCGCCGCCCGCCAGCGGAAACCGGGCCGAGGCGTTCACGGCGGTGTTGCCGCCGCTGCCGCTGACCTTTTCCTCGGTAAGCACGGCGTTGCCGATGGCGTCGGTGCGGGTGATATGGGCCTCGCCCATCTGGTTGTTGAAGTTGGCGTCGCGCCGGATCGAGGCGCTGTAGTTGCTCTCGCCGTCGGTGCGGTTGAACTGCACCGAACCCTGGGGAATGACGCGGCCGGTGTTGAAGGCATAGGCCCCGGCGGTGGTGACGATGCTGGTGGACTGGCTGGTCCTGCGCACGACATTGGCTACAACCGCCTTGCCCTGCATGTCGATGCCGGGCGCGCTGCCATGGATGACGTCGATGCGCTCCACATCGCCCGCGACGATGCGCGACAGCACCGAGGACAGGCCGTCATTCTTGGAGGTCGGCCGCTTGCCGTCGATCAGGACGTTGCCGGAATTGCCGGAAAAGCCGCGGGAACCGTCGCCACCGTCGAAGCTGAAGCCGGGCAGGCGGTTGATCATGTCCATCGCCGTGGCGGGGCGGGCCGCGGCGAAGAAGTCCGGGCGGTAGGTTTCAACCTGGTCCTGGGCGGACGCCGGCATCAGGCCGCAAAGACAGATCGCGGCGGCGCATGCCCCCCAGCCTCCCTTCCGCATTCCCGTCCTCCCCATTTTTTTATTTTGGGAAGCCTGCGGGAAGTTTCAGGCAGGATCAAGGCGGCAAGTTCGTGGAGATTCCGGCGGATCGTCGCGCGGGATGCGAAGCCGGCCGGCGCCCCTGCCGGGATCCGGCAGGGGCGTGGCGGAATCAGTACCGGTAGGTGTCGGGCTTGTAAGGGCCCTGGACCGGGAGGGAGATATAGTCGGCCTGCTTCTTGTTCAGTTCGGTCAGCTTGGCGCCGATCTTGCCCAGGTGCAGGCGGGCAACCTTCTCGTCCAGCTGCTTGGGCAGGACATAGACCTTCTTCTCGTACTTGCCCGGATTGGTGAAGAGCTCGATCTGGGCCAGGGTCTGATTGGTGAAGGAGGCGCTCATCACGAA
>CAZYGO010000210.1:0-2928 GCA_964647455.1 uncultured Rhizobium sp. | reverse complement strand
AGGGTGGCTGGAGCAACATCACCACCGATCCGAAGTACGGCGGTCAGGGCCTGCCAGCGACCCTGGGTTTCGTGATCCAGGAGATGATCACGTCGGCCAACCTGTCGTTCGGCATGTATCCCGGCCTGTCGCACGGCGCCTACGAGGCGCTGCACGCGCACGGCAGGCCCGAGCTGCAGCAGCTCTATCTGCCCAAGCTGGGTGACGGCACCTGGTCGGGCACGATGTGCCTCACGGAGCCGCATTGCGGCACCGACCTCGGCATGCTGCGCACGCGCGCCGAGCCGCAGGCCGACGGCAGCTATGCCATCACCGGCACCAAGATCTTCATCTCGGCCGGCGAGCACGACCTGACCGAGAACATCGTGCATCTCTGCCTGGCGCGCCTGCCGGACGCGCCGGGCGGCACCAAGGGTATCTCGCTGTTCATCGTGCCGAAGTTCCTGCCCGCACCCGACGGCAAGCCGGGCCAGGCCAACGGCGTGCGCTGCGGCGCCATCGAGCACAAGATGGGCATCAAGGCCTCGGCGACCTGCGTCATGAATTTCGACGGCGCCAAGGGCTGGATGGTGGGCGAGCCCAACAAGGGCCTCAACGCCATGTTCGTGATGATGAACGCCGCTCGGCTCGGCGTCGGCATGCAGGGCCTGGGCATCGCCGAGACCGCCTACCAGAGCGCCGCGGCCTACGCCAAGGACCGCCTGCAGGGCCGCTCGCTCACCGGGCCCAAGAACCCCCAGGGCCCGGCCGACCCGATCATCGTGCATCCCGACGTGCGGCGCATGCTCCTGATCCAGAAGTCGTTCGCCGAAGGGGCGCGGGCGCTCGCCTACTGGGTGGGCTCCTTGATCGACAAGGCGCACCACAGCGACAACGCCGAGACGCGCGAGGCGGCCGACGACCTGCTGCAGTTGCTGACGCCGATCGTGAAGGCCTACTTCACCGACATGGGCTCGGAGTCGGCCAACCTCGCGGTGCAGACCTACGGCGGCCACGGCTTCATCCGCGAGCACGGCGTCGAGCAGCTGGTGCGCGATGCCCGCATCACGCAGCTCTACGAGGGCGCCAACGGCATCCAGGCGCTCGATCTCGTCGGCCGCAAGCTGATGATGAAGGGCGGCAAGCCGGCGCAGCGGCTGCTGGGCGAGATCAACGGCTTCATCGCCGCCAACAAGGCCGACCCCAAGCTGGCCGAGTTCGTCGAGCCGCTGGAGAAGGCGCTGGGCCGCGTGCAGGAGAGCGTGCTCTTCCTGATGCAGAACGCCATGAAGAACCCCGACGAGGCCGGCGCGGCCGCGACCGACCTGCTGCGGCTGATGGCGCTCACCGCCATGGCCTACATGTGGGGCCGCATCGCCAAGGCGGCGCATGCCGGCCTGCAGGCCGGCAACGACAACGACTTTTACGAGGCCAAGCTCGCCACCGGCCGCTTCTTCGCCCGGCGCGTGCTGCCGCAGACCACGGCGCTGGCGCACCAGATCAAGGCCGGCAGCGAAACGCTGATGGCGCTCAAGGTCGAGGCGTTCTGAGCGGCCGCGCCCGCCCGCATTGACGGCCGGCGGGCGCAACGCCGCTATCAGCGCACTGGCTTGCCCTGCAATCCCGTCACCGATACCGGACATGACGAGCGCGACGCTGCTGATCGCTCGCGCGCTCTCGGCGCGGTTGGCGGCCGATCCGTCTGCGGACGGCGTGCGGGCGCCGGAGTTGCGCCCGGTCGTGCGCGAGCTCGCGCACCGGGCCGCGCGCCGCATCGCTGCCGGGGATCGTTCGTTCGCACCGGTCGCCTCGCGGGCGGGGACCTGGCTCGACTCCGGCGGTCCCTACGCGGACGCTGTACGGCTGGCCCGCGACTATGTCGAGCAGGCCGACGACGTGCGTTCGCCTGGCGACTACGGCGTTCGCGTCACCGCCGAGTTCGACGACGCGTTGCGGCTGGCGCCGACCGTGACGATGCTCGTCAGCTTCGAGACGCTGGGCATGACGGATCTGTTGCGGCTACGGGCGACGTCGGCGCGCGTGATCGGCCTGCGCGACGGGGCGTCGTTCGCCGACGGCGCCGTCTGCACGCCGGCCGAATTCTTCTGGCACGACCTGGACCATCTGCGGTTCATGGTGCGTGAGGATCTCGCCGTGCTGAGCATCGCGATGCCCGACGCCTACGGCACCTGCGACGCCGACGGCCGGCGCAGCACGTTCGACCCGCAGAGCGGACAGCATCGCCGCATCCTCGCGGCGGCCGTCGCGCCGCTGGCGGACCAGCGGGCCGCATATGGCCGGCTGATGGCACGCGCGGCCCGCACCGTCGAGGGCCTGCTCGGCGGGCTGGACCGGCAGCATCGCCTGCCGGCAGAGACGGTCAGCGCGGCGCGGCTGATCCTGTTCGAGATCTGCCATGAGAAGTCGTTCACGCCCGTGCCCGAGGTGCTGCGCCGGGAGCTGTCGCACGACACGCATCTGGCGAAGATACGGCTCAAGCTGGCGCGGCGTTTCTGGGGCGATGCCGCCGATCCGGTGTTGGCCGGCCACCTGGATTCGGCCCGCGCCCTGTTGATGGAGCTGCTCGATCAGCCGGGAGAAGCCGCGTGACGGCGAGCCTGCGGTCGATCGAGCTGGCCGCGCTCGCAGCGGGTCATCCGGCGACGCTGGATACTCTGCGCGGTGCGTTCCGTGACACCGGCGCCATCCTTCTGTCGGGCGTGTCGCGGGATCCGGGGGAGGCCACGACCTTGGCGTGGCGGTTCTTTGCGCTCGATGACGGCGCCAGGCGACGCCTGGACATTGCGCGCTCGCCGCATTTCCGCGGCTTCAGCAGCATGCACAACGAGCGCGACTGGCGCGAGCAGGTCCATTTCGGCCGCGAGCGTCGGGCACGTCCGCCAGGTCCGCCATGGAACCGTCTCGAAGGGCCGAATCTGTGGCCGGCAG
>CAZYGO010000209.1:0-3380 GCA_964647455.1 uncultured Rhizobium sp. | reverse complement strand
GGCGCAGCGGAAGCGAGGCGAGAAATGAATCCCGTACAACTTCTCCTGCTGGGCCTGGTGGCCGGAGTGGCGGTGGCGCTGGCTATCAGCGCCGCGGCGGCGCTGTGCGTGCCCCTGGCGCGGGCGCTGCGCGCCGGCATGGCCGGGCTGATCGGCGGCAGCATCGGTTTTTCCCTGACGGCGCTGGTGCTGGGGCCGTTCTTCCATGATGCGAAGGACCTGGCCGCACTGGCCGAACCGATGGGCATTTCCGCGGCCGTGGCGCTGGGCGCGGCGATGCTTTGCGCGGCGATGATTCTCAGGCCCCCTCGTTCCTGAAGTCAGGCCGCTTCGCCCTTCATCAGCTTCGGCAGCTTGCCGACATCGCCGCCGGCATGGCGCATGAAGAAGCGCCGGGCCGGCCCGATGGAATCCACGATCCCCATGCCGATATCGCGGATGGCGCGCAGCGGCGCGATATCGTTGGAGAAGAGGCGGTTCAGCGCGTCGGTGGAGGCCGCCAGCGTCACCGAGTCGAAACGGCGCCAGCGCTCATAGCGCTTCAGGACATCCAGCGCGCCGATATCCTGGCCCAGACGCGCCGCATCCAGCAGCACCTCGGCCAGCGCCGCGGCATCCTTCAGCCCGAGATTCAGCCCCTGGCCGGCGATGGGATGGATGCCATGGGCGCAGTCGCCGGCCAGCGCGAAACGCGGCTTCACGAAATCGCGGGCGATGTGGAAGCTGAGCGGATAGGACCAGCGCGGCCCCGCCAGCGTCACCGCGCCCAGATGCGCGCCGAAACGGCGCGCCAGCTCCTGGTTGAAGCGCGCCTCGTCCAGCTTGAGGATGGCGGGTGCCAGTTCTCGCCGCTCCGTCCACACCAGAGAGCTTCGGTTTCCCGTCATCGGCAATATCGCGAACGGCCCTGCGGGCAGGAAATGTTCGTAGGCGACGCCATTGTGCGGCCTTTCATGCTCCACGGTGGCGACGATGCCCACTTGCGGATAGGACCAGCCGATCACCTTGATTCCCATCGCCTCGCGCAATGGCGAAACCCGGCCGTCGGCGGCGACGGCCAGCCCAGCCTTGACCGTCTCGCCATTGGCGAGCGCGGCGACGGCTTGGCCGCCTTCGACGGTGACGCCCTGCACCGCCGCCGGGGCGATCAGGGTGAGGTTGGCCTCGGTCTGGGCGCGGGCGAAGAGCGCGGCGCGGATGTGGCGGTTCTCGACAATGGCGCCCAGTTCGGGCGCGCCGACTTCCGCCGCGTCGAAATGCAGCGAGAAAGGCGAGGCCGCCCGGCCGGGGGCGCCATCGGTGACCAGGATTTCGCGGATGGGCTGGGCATGGGGCGCCATGGCCTCCCAAACACCCAGGGCGCGGTACATGCGAATGGAGGCATAGGCCAGGGCGGAGACGCGGCCGTCGAATTGCGCCTCAAGCTGGGCGGTCATTGGAGTGGTGTCGGCCACCGCAACCCGGAAGCCGCCCTGGGCCAGGGCCAGGCCAAGGGAGAGGCCGACCATGCCACCACCGGAAATGACGATATCGGCGGTTTTCATTTCACCCCCATCCGTCGCAGGGACACTCGGCGGCTTCGCTGCCGGGCTCGCGCTTAAGCAAATTGATATGATCATAATTTAGGCAAAAATTGCCATTTGCCTGAATTTTGTGCGATTCTGTCCTGCCTGCTTTTGAGTCATTTTCCGTCAAAAATCGCAAATTTTCCTTCCTTTTCAGAACCTTGTGACTCTGCCGCAGAGTTGGCCCGCTTCTTGATAATTCGTTAAGGCCGGGCCTTCGTCCGGCGCTGGCAATAACACGGAAGGACGGCAGATGAAGCTTATTACGGCGATCATCAAACCCTTCAAGCTCGACGAAGTGCGCGAATCGCTTTCCGCGCTCGGCGTCCAGGGCATGACGGTGACTGAGGTCAAAGGCTACGGACGGCAAAAGGGGCACACCGAAATCTATCGCGGCGCGGAATACGCCGTGAGCTTCCTGCCCAAACTGAAACTCGAAGTGGCGGTGAAGGGCGAGATGCTGGAGGCGGTGCTCGACGCCATCAGCTCCAAGGCCAAGACCGGCCAGATCGGCGACGGCAAGATCTTCGTCACGCCGCTGGAGCAGGTCGTGCGCATCCGCACCGGCGAAACCGACAGCGACGCGCTGTAAGCAAGGGGAATAGAAATATGAGACTCGAAAGTTTGAAGAAAGCGGGCATGACGGCGCTTGCCGCCGCCGGCGCGCTTGCCCTGACGGCGGGCGTGGCCTATGCGGCCGACGCGCCCAAGGACCCGCTGAACTCCGGCGATACCGCCTGGATGATCACCTCCTCGGCCCTGGTGCTGATGATGACCATTCCGGGCCTTGGCCTGTTCTATGGCGGCATGGTGCGCAAGAAGAACGTGCTGGCGACGCTGGCGCAAAGCTTCGGCGCCACCTGCCTGCTGACGGTGCTGTGGATGGTGATCGGCTATTCCATCGCCCTCACCCCCAATCCCGATGCCGGCATGAATGCCTGGATCGGCGGCTTTGACAATCTGTTCCTCGGCAAGATGACGCTGAACAGCATCAATCCGCTGGGACCGACCATTCCGGAGTCGGTCTACATGTTCTTCCAGATGACCTTCGCCATCATCACGCCGGCCCTGATCGCCGGCGCGCTGGCGGACCGCATGAAGTTTTCCGCCTTCCTGTGGTTCATGGCCCTGTGGCTGATCTTCGTCTATTGCCCGATCGCCCACTGGGTGTGGGGCGGCGGCTGGCTGGGCAGCGCGGGCGCGATGGACTATGCCGGCGGCTCGGTCGTTCATTTGAACGCCGGCACCGCGGCCCTGGTCACCTGCCTGGTGCTGGGCAAGCGCATCGGCCTGGGTTCGGAGAACATGTCGCCGCACAACCTGGTGCTCTCGGTCATCGGCGCCAGCCTGCTGTGGGTCGGCTGGTTCGGCTTCAACGCCGGTTCCGCCCTCACCGCCGGCTTCAATGCCGGCATGGCCGCGGCCGCCACCCAGATCGCGACCGCTGCCGCGGCGCTGGCCTGGATGTTCGCCGAATGGATCATCGCCAAGAAGCCGTCCGTCCTGGGCATGATCTCCGGCGCCGTCGCGGGCCTGGTGGCCATCACCCCGGCGAGTGGTTTCGTCGATCCGGTGGGCGCGCTGATCATCGGCATCGCCGCGGGCGGGGTCTGCTCCTTCTCGGCGGTGTGGGTGAAGAAGGCCATCGGCTATGCCGACAGCCTGGACGCCTGGGGCGTGCATGGCGTCGGCGGCGCGCTGGGCGCCATCATGACCGGCATGCTGGCCAAGGGCGCCATCAACTCGGTGTATCCCAAGGGCGGCTGGCTGACCGACGGCAATTTCAGCCAGATGATCGCCCAGTTCAAGGATGTG
>CAZYGO010000208.1:0-3903 GCA_964647455.1 uncultured Rhizobium sp. | reverse complement strand
GGCGGATCGTCGAGGCCGAGGTTGAAAAGATGCGGGCGCTGGAGATGCGCTGGGGCGTTCTTTTTCAGGAGGGTGACCTCTTCTCCTCCATGACGGTGGCGGAGAACATCCAGGTGCCCTTGCGCGAATATACCCAGATGGACCAGGGGCTGATGGACGAGATCGCCGCCATAAAGCTGGCGATGGTCGGCCTGCCGGAGGATGCGGGCGGGAAATACCCCGCCGAACTTTCCGGCGGCATGAAGAAGCGGGCGGGGCTGGCGCGGGCGCTGGCGCTTGATCCGGAACTGCTGTTCCTCGACGAGCCGACCTCCGGCCTGGACCCCATCTCCGCCAACATGTTCGACGAACTGATCCGGAGGCTTCATGACAGCCTGGGGCTAACCGTGGTGATGGTGACGCACGATCTCGATTCCCTGCGCGCGGTCGCCAGCCGGGTGGCCGTGCTGGTCGAAAAGAAGATCAGAACCGGCACCATCGCCGAGTTGCGCCAGGACAGGAATGAATGGATCCAGGACTATTTCTCCGGGCCACGCGGGCGCGCGGCGCTGCCGGAGAAGGCGGCGTGAGGTAGGGCATGGAAACCAAGGCCAATTACGTCGCGGTCGGCGCCTTCGTGCTGGTCTGTGTCATCGGGCTTGTCGTTACCCTGCTCTGGCTGGCGGGCGCCCAGTACAGCCAGGAATACGCCTATTACCAGACCATCTTCAAAGGCTCGGTTTCCGGCCTCGGCAAGGGCACCCTGACCCGCTACAACGGCATCGAGGTCGGCCGCGTCACCGACCTCACCTTCGATCCCAACGATCCGCAGAGCGTGATCGTGACCCTGCAGGTCCAGCCCAACCTCAACATCCGCGAAGACAGCGTCGCCTCGATTGCCAGCCAGGGCCTGACCGGCGGCTCCTATGTCGAGATCAGCGGCGGCACCCGCGGCTCGCCGCTGCTGGTGGCCAAGCCGGGCCAGCGCTATCCGGTTATCCGTTCCAAGGTCTCGACCCTGGCGCAGCTGGAGCAATCGGCGCCGGAAGTGGTGGCCAAGCTGAATGTAGCGGCCAGCCGCATCAACGACCTGCTGAAGGATGAGAACCGGCTGGCGGTGGCGCACACCCTCGCCAATCTCGACACCCTGACCACGACCCTGGCGGCGCGGTCGGGCGAAATCGACGCCACCATTCGCCAGGCCAATGAGGCGGTCGCCAATCTGGACAAGGCCAGCCGCGACTTCCAGCCCACCATGGACCATTTCAACCGCACCATCGATCACGTCGATGTCGCCATCGGCACCGCCGACACCACCCTGAAGAAATACGGCAAGGTGGCCGACGACGCCGATGCCTTCATCAATGGTGAAGGCCTGGCACAGCTTTCCGACCTGATCGGCGAGATGCGTCGCACCGTCGCCAACCTCAACCAGCATGCGGCGCAGCTGAACAAGGAGCCGACCAAGCTGCTCTTCGGCGATCGCCGGAAAGGCTATGCCCCGCCATGACAACCGACCGTCGCACATTCCTCTTCCTGGGTGGCGCCTCGCTGGCTCTCGCCGGCTGCGGCGACCTCTTGGGACCGCCGCCCGCCGCGCCCATCTATGTGCTGCAGGCGCCGGCGCCGGTCCCGCCGATGGCGAAGCTGCCCTGGTCGCTGAGCGTGATGCGCCCCTCGGCCCCGGCGGCGCTGACGGGTGAGCGCATCCCGCTGATCCAGCCCGATCTGACCATGGACTATTACGCCAACGCCAACCTGCCCGATGCCATCCCCGACCTGGTGCAGGCCGCGCTGGTTCAGGCTTTCGAGAAAAGCGGCGCGCCCGCCAGCGTGGCACGGGAATCCGATGCCCTGCACGCCGATTACGACCTCTTCATCGACATCCGGGACTTCGAGCTCCGCTACGCTGTGAAAGATGGCGTGCCCGAGGCGCTGGTGAGCCTGACGGCGCGGCTGGCGACCGCCCATGGCCGCGCCGTGGCCGGCACCATCACAGTGACCCAAACCGCGCCCGCCGCCGCGAATAGCGTGGCAGCGGCAGCGCAGGCGCTGGGACAGGCGTTGGGCGCCGCCGTGGCGGGAATCGTGACCTGGACGGCCACCTTCCCGGCGCCCGCCACCCAAGCACCGCCTCGTTAGCGCCGAACGGGCGCCAGGCCGATGGCTGCCCGGCGAAACGCCGGGCGCGCACCTCAGTTCGGATCGCGCAGCAGCCGCGCCCTGCCCATCACGTCATGGCCTTCGGCCTTGCCGATGACATCACCGCGCCATTCGGCGCCGTAGCGGCTGAGATTGTAATGCAGCGGGCGCGATCCGTTGGCGTCCGTGTCGAACTGCATTTGCCGTCCGACCGAGAGATTGGCGACAGGGCTTTGCTGCTCGACGCTGGGCCCCGCCGTGCCGGCGAGGCGGCCGTCCTGTTCGTTCAGCTGCACCACCAGGCCCTCACGCTCGATATGGCTGTCGAAAAACAGCAACGTGACATTGCCCCGATAGGTGCCGGTCAACCCATCGGCCCAGGCCAGGGTCGGCAACACCATCGCCCCCGCCAGGGCCGTGACGCCAAGAATTTGTCTGGAAAAGCGCATGATCAATCCCTCTCTCGCTCTTAGCCACCGCTTTCATCGTGGATAGCAAGGCGAAAAGGTGCAAGAGGAACTTTCGGCCCCGCCTCGGCGTTCCCTTGAGGATTTCGACGGGAGGTGTCCATGTTGCGTTGGGCTTTGATTTTCCTGGTAATTGGTCTGATCGCCGGCCTGCTGGGCTTCACAAGTGTGGCCGGCGCTTCCATCGCCATCGCCAAGACCCTGTTCTTCGTCTTCATGGTCATCTTCCTGGTCCTGCTGGTGCTGGGCCTGACCGCCGCCCGGCGGATCGGCGGACCCTAAGGATCGAGCGATTTCACCGCCCTGGCGAGGGCACGCCAGGGCCGGATATCCCAGTGATTGTCGGCAAGTGGCGAAGGTGACGGCAGGATCCAGACCCGGGTTTCGCCAAGTCCTTCCGCCTGCAGGCCTGCCCTTGCCTGTTTTCCCATCACGATCCGCCCGGCATTGAGGCTGGTGAAGGCAAGGTGCCGCGGCGCGACCTTTCGGATGCGCGCCCTTAGAGCTTCGGCGGCCCGCGCTCCCAAGGCCTCCTTCGGAAGCTGGTGGTCCATGCCGAAACTGAATTTGGCGATGTCGGTAAGGCCGATGTTCAGTTCGTCCAGCAGCGGATAATCCTGCGGCGCAAAGAGACACGGCGTCAGGCCGGTCTGGTGCAGCGTCTTCCAGAACTTGTTCTGGCCATGGGCATAATAGGCCTTCTCCAGCGCCGATTTGCGCCCGGCCGCTGTGCCGCAGAAAACAAGCCGCAAGCCCGGCCGCAATCGTTCGGGCAATATATGATTGCGGGCCGTCAATCTCAGCGATTGCTCGCCTGCGGGCCCGGCGCGGCGATGGCGCTGGGCGGCGGGGCGTCGCTGTCATCGTCCTGCGGGCGGCGCACCACGGCGGCAGCCGGTTCGGCGACGATGCCGTGGGTGGCCTGCGCCTTGTAAAACAGCTCACGCCGCAGATAGGTGCGCTGGCCCCGCGGATAGGGCGGCTCATCGACCTTGGCGGGCGTCACCGGATCGACCGCATAGGCCGGCACCGCGGTGAAGCGGAAGGCGGCGCTGATGGCGGTGTTCTGGCCGTTCCTGTCGGGCATGGCGTCGGCGTTGCGCTTCAGGGCGTAATACATGCCGATCTGGTTCTCGTGATAATAGGTCTCGCGCGTGGCGCCGTCGGAGGGCGAGTTGAAGGTGTCGCGGGCATAGATGTCGCGCCAGTCGCGATAGCCGCCGGCCAGCCCGTCCAGCGTGCCGTCCTTGTTGAGCGTCAGGCGCAGCTTGCCCTTGTGAAACAGCGCATCGCCGCGGCTGGTTTCGCCCCAGGA
>CAZYGO010000207.1:0-8128 GCA_964647455.1 uncultured Rhizobium sp. | reverse complement strand
TCCGGAATGGGTTGGCGCCCCGCGCCCCGTGGCCGCGCCAGCCAGCGACGTGAGCGGGTGCGCGGCAGGTCGTCACCACCAGCCTCTCCGCTTGAACCACAACAGCGGCAACAGGATGCTGACGGCAATGCTGGCGAGGGCAAATGCATAGCCGAGAGGCCAGGAAAGTTCAGGCATGAAATGGAAGTTCATGCCCCAGATGCCTGCCAGCAGCACTGGCGGGATGCCGGCCACCGACCAAACGGTCATCACCTTGAAAAGATCGTTCTGCTCGGTCGATATGAAGCCCAGCGCGGCGTCAAGCAGGAATTGCAGCTTGTCGGTGAGATGGACCTCATACTCGTTCAGCGACTGCACGTCCGCCGCCGCCATCTTCAGCCGGGCCTTGATCAGCGGCTCCAGCCAGCCGTCGCCATGCTCGGTGACAAAGGGGATGGCCCGCTGCAGCACCAGCAGCGTGTCGCGGATATGCGACATGCGCTCGCCCATGTCGCCGATCTCCACCAGGGTATCTCGGAGCAGGCGGCTGAAATGGCCGACATTGCGGCGGCGCATCACCCGCATTTCCTGATGGAAGATCCGGCGTGAAACCGCCAGCGCCTCGCCGCGCAGTTCCTCCAGCCGGTCGGCGCCATAATCGATCATCGACTCGACGATCACCAGGAAGATGTCCGGGGCGCTGCGCTGGCGGCGCTTCACCCGTTCCATGATCGCCTTGAACGTGTTGAGATGGGTGAATCGCACCGTGACCAGGACGTCCTTGGTCAGCACGAAGCCCAGGGGAGAGGTTTCGTCCTCGCCATCGCCCGGCTTCTTGTGGGGCGTCACCGGCACCGAGAGGGTGAAGACCCCGTCTTCATATTGCAGGCGGCTGGAGAACTCGATCTCTTCCATCTGCTCGCGGGGCGGGATTTCCAGCCCGTAATCGACGCAGGCCTGGGCGATCTCCTCCGGCGTGGGATTGTTGAGATCGATCCAGAGCGGTTTTCCGGTTTGCGGATAAAGCGTTATCACGCGCGAATCCCTGCCTTGCCGCCCGATAACGCGGCAAAAGCGGCAATGGCGCAAGTTATCTTAAAGAGACCCGTGGCAGTGCTTGTACTTCCTGCCTGAACCACAGGGGCAGGGCGCATTGCGCTGCGTGCGGCCCCAGGTGGCCGGGTTGTTGGGATCGGCGGGGCCGGAGGCGGCCTGGGCGCCGCCCATCTCATCCTCGCCGGTCAGCGGGTCGATATGGCTTTCCCGCATCTGGGGCAGGGGCTTGGGTTCCAGCGATGGCGGCGGCTCGCCGGTGGAGATCTGCACCTGCATCAGCTGCTGCACCACTTCGGCGCGCAGCTTGGCCAGCAGGGACTGGAAGAGCTCGAAGGATTCGCTCTTGTACTCGTTGAGAGGGTCGCGCTGGCCATAGGAGCGCAGGCCGACATACTGGCGCAGATGGTCGAGATTGACGATGTGCTCGCGCCAATTGTGGTCCAGCGTCTGCAGCAGGATCGCCTTCTCGACATAGCGCATCAGGTCAACGCCGAAATTGGCGGTGCGCTCGGCGGCGCGGGTCTCCACCGCCTTGAGGATGCGCTCGCGCACTTCCTCGTCGGCGATGCCTTCCTCCTTGGCCCATTCCACCACGGGCAGGGAGAGGCCGAACAGGCGGCGGGTCTCCGCTTCCAGTCCGGGGGCGTCCCAGGCCTCGGCATAGGCTTTTTCCGGGATGTGGCGCGCGACCAGACTGTCGATCACTTCCTCGCGGAAATCGGCGATCTGGTCGGACACGTCATCGGCCGACATGATCTCCTTGCGCTGCTCGAAGATCACCTTGCGCTGGTCGTTGAGGACATTGTCGTATTTCAGGATGTTCTTGCGGATCTCGAAGTTGCGGGCTTCGACTTTCTGCTGCGCCTTTTCCAGCGCCTTGTTGACCCATGGGTGGGCGATGGCCTCGCCCTGTTCCAGGCCCAGGGTCGACAGCATCTTGTCCAGACGGTCGGACCCGAAGATGCGCATCAGGTCATCCTGCAACGACAGGAAGAACTTGCTGGCGCCGGGATCGCCCTGGCGGCCGGCGCGGCCGCGCAACTGGTTGTCGATACGCCGGCTCTCATGGCGCTCGGTGCCGATGATGTAGAGGCCGCCCGCGGCCAGCACCGTCTGCTTGTTCTGCGCCACTTCGGCCTTGATGGTCTCGATGCGGCGGGCCCGCTCGGCTTCGTCGACCACCTCGCCCAGTTCCTGGCGGATGCGCATCTCGACATTGCCGCCAAGCTGGATGTCAGTGCCGCGGCCGGCCATGTTGGTGGCGATGGTGACGGCCCCCGGCACGCCGGCCTGGGAAACGATGAACGCCTCCTGCTCGTGATAACGGGCGTTCAGCACGGTATGGGGGATCGGCTCGGCCTTTTTGGCCAGCTCCAGCAGATATTCGCCCAGTTCGCGGTCCTGCGCCGCCTGCCTCTTCAGCTCGGCATTCGACTTTTCGTCCTTTTCGACCTTCTCGGCCCGGCCGATCAGCTCTCTGCCGGTATCGCGGATATAGGTCTTGTCGCTAAGCTTCTGGTCAATAACTTCCGACTTCTCGATGGAGGCGGTGCCAACCAGAACTGGCTGGCCGCGGCGATGGCAGGACGCGATCTGCACGATGATGGCGCGGTGCTTCTCATCCTCGGTGCGATAAACCTCGTCATCGGCATCCTTGCGCGCGACGGGAACGTTGGTGGGGATGTCGAGGACGTCGAGATTGTAGATGTCCATGAACTCGGCCGCCTCGGTCATGGCGGTGCCGGTCATGCCTGCCAGCTTCTCATAGAGGCGGAAATAGTTCTGGAAGGTGATGGAGGCGAGGGTGACGTTCTCCGGCTGGACGCTGACATGCTCCTTGGCCTCCAGCGCCTGGTGCAGGCCTTCGGAATAGCGGCGGCCTTCCATCATGCGGCCGGTGAATTCGTCGATGATGACGACCTGGTCACCCTTGACGATATAGTCCTTGTCCTTCTGGAACAGCAGATGCGCCTTCAATGCCTGGTTGACATGGTGCAGGGCGGTGATGTTCTCAATGTCGTAGAGGTCGCCCTGGGGCAGCAGGTTGGCCGATTTCAGCAGCTGCGCCATATGCTCATTGCCGGCTTCGGTCAGGGTGACCTGGCGCTGCTTCTCGTCCACCTCATAGTCGGCCTTGGTCAGGCTGCCGACCAGCGTGTCCACGGCGCGGTACATCTCGGTCTGGTCTTCGGTCGGGCCGGAGATGATCAGCGGCGTGCGGGCCTCGTCGATCAGGATGGAGTCGACCTCGTCCACGATGGCGAAGGCGTGACCGCGCTGCACCATGGTGTCGAGCGAATACTTCATGTTGTCGCGCAGATAGTCGAAGCCATATTCGTTGTTGGTGCCGTAGGTGATGTCGGCGGCATAGGCCTCGCGGCGCTCCTCGTCATTGAGGCCATGGACGATGCAGCCCACGCTAAGCCCGAGGAAGCGATAGACCTGGCCCATCCAGTCGCTGTCGCGCTTGGCCAGGTAGTCGTTGACCGTCACCACATGCACGCCCTGGCCGGCCAGGGCATTGAGATAGACGGGCAGGGTGGCGACCAGGGTCTTGCCTTCGCCGGTCTTCATTTCGGCGATGTTGCCGCCATGCAGGACCATGCCGCCCACCAGCTGCACGTCAAAGTGGCGCTGGCCCAGGGTGCGCTTGGCGGCCTCGCGCACCACCGCGAAGGCCTCCGGCAGGATGTCGTCCAGATCCTCGCCCTTGGCCAGCCGTTCCTTGAACAGGGCGGTCTGGGACCGCAACTGCTCGTCCGAAAGGGGCTGGAACCGCGGCTCCAGGGTGTTGATCTTGGCCACCGTGGCCCAATAGGCCTTGAGCTTGCGCTCGTTGGCGGAGCCGAAAATGCCCTTGGCGAGCGTGCTGAGACCCAGCATGAAATCCTCAGAAATTACAGGCCTGTAAGAGGCAGGCGATTGGCAAAAGGCGCCAAATCGCTCGGCAGCCGCGCCGGAGAGATAAGAACGCGCTACTCTCTTGTCAAACCGGCGGTTTTTAACATTATCCCCAGCCGAACCGGGGAGCCCCATGGCCAAGACAGAAAAGAAAAAAGCCAAACCTGCCCATAAGGTTTCACCGCTCGCCCCCAAAAGCCTTCCCAAGCTGCCGCCCCTGGCGGGGGTGCGGCTGGCAACGGTGGCGGCCGGCATCCGCTACCAGCAGCGCACCGATGTGCTGCTGGCCCTGCTCGCCCCCGGAACCCAGGTGGCGGGGGTCTTCACCACATCGAAGACAGCCTCGGCGCCAGTGCAGTGGTGCCAGAAGCACCTGCGCCAGGGGTTCGCCCGCTGCCTGGTGGTGAACAGCGGCAACGCCAATGCCTTCACCGGCAAGGCCGGGTTCGACGGCGTTCAGGAGATTGCCCAGAGCGCCAGTGCCATTGTCGGCTGCAGGCCTGCGGAGGTCTTCATGGCCTCGACCGGCGTGATCGGCGAGCCGCTGCCGAGTTCGAAGATCACCGCCGTGCTTTCAGGGCTGGTGGAGCAGGGCGCGGCGGGCAACTGGCGCGCCGCCGCCGACGCCATCATGACCACCGATACCTATCCGAAGGCGGCCACGGCCACCGCCACGATAGACGGCGTGAAGGTCACCATCAACGGCATCGCCAAGGGCTCGGGCATGATCGCGCCCGACATGGCAACCATGTTGAGTTTCGTCTTCACCGATGCCAGCCTGCCGGCCGCCGTGCTGCAGGAATGCCTGAGCGCCGGTGTCGGTCCCAGCTTCAACGCGATTACCGTCGATTCCGACACATCCACCAGCGACACGCTGCTGCTCTTCGCCACCGGCAAGGGCGCCAGACACGCGCCCATCGCCAGGGCCTCGGACAAGAAGCTCGCCGGGTTCCGCAAGGCGCTGGACGCGCTGCTGCTCGATCTGGCGCTGCAGGTGGTCGCCGACGGCGAAGGCGCGCAGAAGTTGATCCGCATCGACGTGACCGGGGCGGAGCATGACAAGGCGGCCAAGCGCATCGCGCTCTCCATCGCCAATTCGCCGCTGGTGAAGACGGCGGTGGCGGGCAACGACGCCAATTGGGGCCGCATCGTGATGGCGGTGGGCAAGGCAGGCGAGAAAGCCGACCGCGACCGGCTGAAGATTTCCATCGGCGGCCACGTCCTGGCCGAGAAGGGCGCGCGCGCGGTGAAATACAACGAGGCGGCGGCGACCAGGGCGGTTTCCGGCCGCAATGTCGAGATCGCCGTCGATCTCGGCCTCGGCAGGGGCGCGGCCCGCGTCTGGACCTGCGATCTGACCCACGGCTATATCGACATCAACGGCAGCTACCGTTCGTGACCGCCGGCGCCCCGGACTTCACGGTCTGGCGCGAAAGAAGCGCCGCGGCGCCCTTCACCGTCTGCGCTTTCTTCACGCCGGCCTATCGTCCGAAGGCCGAGCGGCTTGCCGTCTCCCTTGATGCGCTGGAACTGCCCTATGCGATCTTCGAAACCCCGGCGGTGCATCGTTCCATTAGCCGGCGCGGCGGCCCCGACATGCGCTTCAGCAAGCCACGCTTCATCGCATCCTGCCTGGCACGGACTGGGCGGCCTGTCCTCTACGCCGATTGCGATTTGATTTTCCGCGCCCGACCGGCTGCGGTGGAGCGCGCCGTGCAGGAAGGCGCCGAGTTCGCCGCCTTCAACTGGATGGCTGCGCCCGCCAACGACGCCTGGATGCCGCTGCCGGGCCAGGCCGAACCGGCGCGCTTCTGGCGTTTTCTCTTCAACGTCAACGAAGCCAGTAGCGACCAGTTGATGACCAGCGGCGGGGCGCAGGTCTGGCGTCCCACGCCCGCGGCGCAGCTGCTTTTGCAGGATTGGGAGGACGCGCTGGCCCGCTTCGAGCGCGCGCCGGACGACCACGCCCTGGACTTCGCCTTCAACCGCGGCCGGGCACGCGGCGCGGGCCTGCGCGCCTCCTGGCTGCCGTCCGACCATATGCGCATCGCCTTCTGGCCCTATGTGAAGCCCGTGATCGACCATCCCTGGCTGTATTTTCCGCCGCAGGACGGTCATTTCGCCGACATCCCCAACCGCATGGATCTTGCCCGCCTGGGCCGGCGGCCGCGCGAGCCGGTGCTCCCGCGCGACCTGGTTCTGGACACGCGGGAAATGCTCCTGCTGCGCCGCGTGTCGCCGGACAGGCTGGAGCCCGTGGGCCCCGTGCCCTGTCCGCTCTACCTGGATGACGTGGGGACGTGATGGGAAGATTGGACCGGCGCCTGTTCCTGGCCGCCACATCGCTCATACTGCCGTCCCCGGCCATTGCGCAATCGCGTCTTGCCGCGCTGGAGGGCAGGGCAATCCGCATCGGCGTGGCAGCGCTCGACACCGGCACGGGCCGGACCCTGTTTCATCGCGCAGACGAGCGTTTCCTGATGTGCAGCACCTTCAAGCTGGTGCTTGCCGCAGCCATCCTAAGCCGCGTCGAGCGGGGCAAAGAGCAGTTGGACCGCCTGGTGCGCTACACCCAGGCCGATCTGCTCCCGGTATCTTTCGTGACAGCCCCGAATGTGGCGACCGGCCTCACCGTCGAGGCGTTGTGTGCCGCCATCATCCATGTCAGCGACAACACCGCCGCCAATCTTCTCTTGAAGAGCATGAGCGGCCCGGCCGGCCTGACAGCCTTCCTGCGTTCCATTGGCGACACCACAACACGTCTGGACCGCATGGAGACCCAGCTGAATGTCCGCGACGGCGGCAAGGATACCACCACGCCACGTGCGATGCTGGCGACGGTACAGAACTTGCTGCTTGGCGAGGTGCTGGGCCCCAGCTCCCGCCAGCGCCTCGCTGGCTGGATGCGCGAAGTCACCACCGGCAAGACCCTGCTGCGCGCGGGTCTGCCTCCAGCCTGGACCAGTGGCGACAAGACCGGGCGCGGACAGGGCGGCGAGATCAATGACCTGGCGATAGCCCGCCCGCCGGGCCGCGCGCCGATCCTGGTGTGCGCCTATACCGTGGGCGCGAAGGACGAGACCCTGGTCGCAATCGGCCGCTTGGCGGCGGAGGCCTTCACCTAGTCGACGAACGCGAAGTGCGAAGGGCTGAGGACGTTGGCGTAATTGTCGGTCTTTTTCGGCTCCCCGCTCTTGGGGTCGAGCCGGAACACCGCGACGCTGTCATTGTTCTGCCCCCCGGCCAGCAGATACTGGCCGCTGGGATCCAGCACCAGGCCGCGCGGCACATTGGTGCCGGTGGGCGTATCGCTCACCCAGCGCAGCGTACCATCCGGCTTGACCGCGAAATGGACGATGGAGTCGTGGAAGCGGCTGGAGGCGTAGAGATGCTTTCCGTCCTTCGACAAAAGAATCTCCGCCGCCGAGGCGCTGCCGGCGAAGCCGGGCGGCAACATCGCCAGGCGCTGGCGTTCCGTCAGCGCGCCCGTTGCGGGGTCGAAGCCGTTCACCGTCACCATCAGGTCCTGCTCGAACACGGTGTAGAGGTTGCGGCCCTTCGCGTCCCAGACCGAATGGCGCGGCGTCGAGGAGGGTAGCTGCGGATAGGCGTTCACCTTCGTCAGCTTGCCGTCGGCATAGGTGAAGATGTCGATCATATCCAGCCCGGCATCATCGAGCGCCACATACTTGCCGCCGGGATGGAAGGCGACGCCGTGCATGCGGGCATTGGCGTGGCTGCTGGTGATCTGGTTGCCGCGCGGCTGGTCGGCGGCCTGGTCGGGATGGCGCGGGCCTTCCGCCTTGAAGGTATCCGCCACCTTGCCCACGGTGCCGTCCGCCGCCACCGGCAGCAGGCTGGCAATGCCGTCGGAGTAGCTGGCGGCGATCAGCCACTTGCCGGAAGGATCGAGCATCAGGTTGGTAGAGTTGGTGACCGCGACCGGGGGCAGCGGCGCCAGGTCGCCGGTGGCCTTGTCGGCACGATAGGCGCTGATGCTGCCACTGCGGCCGGTGACGCCGGGGCCGGTGAAGCCGTCATACTCGTTGGTGGCATAGAGGATGGCGCGCGCCTTGTCATAGACCAGCCAGCTGGGCGAGGGGGTGCGGGCCACCAGCCGCGGCGTGGAGAGCTTGCCAGTGGCGGTGTCGAGATCGGCGACATAGATGCCTTCGCCGCGATTGCCGGCCTG
>CAZYGO010000206.1:0-3054 GCA_964647455.1 uncultured Rhizobium sp. | reverse complement strand
GGATCGTCGGCGTGCTCAAGATGGAGGACGAGGCCGGTTCGGACGAGAAGCTGCTGGCGGTCCCCTCGGCCAGCCTCACCCAGCGTTATGCCCACGTGGCCAACTACACCGACCTGCCGGAGATCACCCTCAAACAGATCGAGCACTTCTTCGCCCATTACAAGGATCTGGAGCCCGGCAAGTGGGTCAAGATCCTGGGCTGGCGCGATGCCGCCGAAGCCAAGCGCCTGATCGCCGAAGGCGTGGAACGCGCCAGGGCCGGCTAGCCCCCACTGGCGCCTGTTCCGCCAAGGGTGCAATCTGGTCCGGTCGAGGGAGGCTCATCATGCGTCATCATGCTTTCATCCTGGGGCTGGCCGCGGCGGCGCTGCTGGCGGCGCCGGCCCTGGCCAATCATGGCAAGGTGGGGCTGTGGAACGTCACCTCGACGCTGGAGATCACGCTTCCGGCGGATGTGGCGAAGGCGGCCAGAAGCCCGCGGATGATCGCGCCGGCGCCGGTCACCGTGCAGATGTGCATGAGCAAGGAAGAGGTCGAGGCCGACACGCCGCCGCATGTGGATCGCGGCGCCACCGGCTGCGACACCAAGCTGGTCGCCCAGACCGCCGATTTCATGCGCGCCCGGATGATGTGCAAGGGGCAGCTCAAAGGCACCGGCACCATCGAGATCTATTACAAGGGCACCGAGCACTATAACGGCTCCTACAGTTTCAAGGGCACCAGCTATGGCCGCCCCACCGACACCCGGACCACCTTCAAGGGCGACTGGGTCAAGGCCGACTGCGGCAAGGTCCAGCCCTACAAGCTGCGGACGCAGTGACGGCGGCCCCGGCCCCGCAAGGCGGCGATCAGGCCGGGGCGGCATCGGCCCGCTTTATCCAGCGCCGTTAAGGACTTGTAGGCAGGTTGCCCCGTACCTAACTATCGCTAGACTGTTCCCCGAATCCCCTGATTTTCCGGAGTTGCCGTGCTGCGCGCCGACGAAGAGAACGACGAAAAGGAAGACAAGAAGGCCCCGGAGCCGCAATCCAGCGAGATCGCCAAGGCGCTGTTCAAGTCGCGCACCGTGCTGATCTTCGGCGAGGTGGACATGAAGATGGCCGAGCGGGTTTCGGCCCAGCTCCTGGCCTATGCCGAGAGCGAGGGCGATATCCGCGTCATCGTCAATTCGCCCGGCGGCCATGTGGAATCCGGCGACACCATCCACGACATGATCCGTTTCGTCGGCAACAAGGCGACCGTGAAGATGATCGGCACCGGCTGGGTCGCCTCGGCCGGCGCGCACATCTTCCTGGGCGCGAAGAAGGAAAACCGCTTCTGCCTGCCCTTCACGCGGTTCCTTTTGCACCAGCCCTTGGGCGGGGTGCGCGGCCAGGCCAGCGACATCACCATCGAGGCCGAGGAAATCATCAAGATGCGCGCCCGCCTGATCCGGGAGATCGCGGTCGAGACCGGGCAACCTTACGAGAAGGTCGTGGCCGACACCGAGCGCAATTTCTGGATGGGCGCCGAGGATGCGGTGAAATACGGCCTGGCCAGCAAGGTCATCACCACCGCCGCCGACATCTGAAGGCGCCGTCACACCAAAGCCGCGTTGCCGATGCTAGATTCCGGTGATTCCCGGAGGCGACGGCATGTCCTGGTGGATGGGTTGCGCGATCTATCAGGTCTATATCCGCAGCTTCTGCGATTCCAATGGCGACGGGCAGGGCGACCTGCCGGGCCTGCTATCGAGGCTGGACTATATCGCCGCCCTGGGCGTGGACGCGATCTGGCTGTCGCCCCTGCATCCATCGCCCAACCGCGACTGGGGCTATGACGTATCCGACTATGACGGGGTGCAGCCCGATTACGGCACGCTGGCGGATTTCGACGCCCTGCTGAAGGCGGCTCATGCGCGCGGTCTGAAGATCATCCTGGACGAAGTCCTGGCCCATACCTCCGACGAGCATCCCTGGTTCGCCGCCAGCCGTGACGGCGATCAGGAAAAGAAGAACTGGTATGTCTGGGCCGATCCGAAGGATGACGGCACCGTTCCCAACAACTGGCTGAGCGTGTTCGGCGGCCCGGCCTGGGCCTACCAGCCGGCGCGGCGGCAATATTACCACCACAAATTCCTGCGCCAGCAGCCCAAGCTGAACTGGCGCGATCCGGCGGCGAAGGCGGCGGCGCTGGACGTGCTCGATACCTGGATGCTGCGCGGCGTGGATGGCTTTCGCCTCGATGTCGCCAATGCCTTCCTGCATGACGCGGCGCTGAGCGACAATCCGCCCATTCCGGCTGCGTCGCGTGACGCCCATGCCTGGGAGGCGGCCGCCAACATGCAGCGCCACCTGCACGATTCCAACCTGGAAGAGAACCGGGCCCTGCTCAACATCGTGCGCAAGCGGGTTGAAGCCTTCAAGAACCGTTTCGTCTTCGGGGAATTCTCGGAGGAGTTCGAGCGCTCCGGCTGCTACCTGCCGCCCGACAAGGGCCTTCACGCCGGCTACAATTTCGCCCTGCTGGTGGCGACGGGCGCGGCGGCGGTGCGCGAGCACCTTGCCACCCTGGCGCGTCACCCGGGCCATTGGCCCTGCATCTCTTTCTCCAACCATGACGTGATCCGCACCGTCACCCGCTTTGGCGGCGGCGATGGCGGCGATCCGGCGCTGGCCAAGCTTTGCCTGTCGCTGCTGCTGGCGATGCGCGGCACCATCCTGATGTACCAGGGCGAGGAACTGGGCCTGCCGGAAGTGGCGCTGCGGCGCGACCAGCTGCGCGATCCGGTGGGCGATCTCTATTATCCGCTGTTCAGGGGCCGCGACGGCTGCCGCACGCCCATGCCCTGGGACGGGGATGCGCCCACTCTCGGCTTCACCAGCGGCACGCCCTGGCTGCCGCCGGGGCCGGCGCATGCGGCGCTGAGCGTCGCGGCGCAGCAGCGCGATCCGGACTCGGTTCTGGCTCATGCCCGCCGGCTGCTGGCGGTGCGGCGCGCCAGCACGGCGCTGCGGCTCGGCGATCTCGACCTGGTGGACGCGCCCTTGCCGCTGGTGGCCTTCATCCGCGAGG
>CAZYGO010000205.1:0-7005 GCA_964647455.1 uncultured Rhizobium sp. | reverse complement strand
CCGGATTATTCCCCGCCGGTCGCGGTGGTGGCGCGCAATGCCCCCGTTACGCCGACCCCGCGCCCGGCGCTGCGGCCCACGGTGGCGGAAGGCGATACCGATGCCAGCCCGGCGGTGCCGCAGGCCGGACCCGGACGCAACTGGACCATCCAGATCGGCGCCTATGCCGACAAGACACTGGCCCAGGCGCAGCTCTCCGCCTATGCCGACAAGGCACGCGACGTGCTGGGCGCGGCGGCGAAGATCGTCAGTCCGGCCCCCAGCGCCGACGGCCATACCCTGTGGCGTGCCCGCTTTGGTCCCTATGCCGAAAACGAGGCCCGCGACGTCTGTTCGCGCCTGACCAGCCGGGGGCAGACCTGCTTCGCAGCCATCGCCTCGGCGCGCTAGTATCGGCGCATGGGGCTGAAGGTCGTTTCCACCATCGCGGAATTGCGCGCGGCATTGGCGCCGCGGCGCGCCGCCGGCATCGCCATGGTCCCCACCATGGGCGCTCTGCACCAGGGACATCTGTCGCTGGTCAGGGCCGCGGCTGTCCCCGCCTCCGATCGCGCTCGGGCGCGCGATCCTGCGGCGTTCGGGACGGTTCACCCAACCGTTGTGGTGAGCATCTTCGTCAATCCTGCCCAGTTCGCGCCGCATGAGGATTTCGACGCCTATCCGCGCGACCTTGGCGGCGATCTCGCCCGGCTGGAGACACTGGGCACGCCGGTTTCCGACATAATTGTCTTCGCGCCAACGGCACGGGAAATGTACCCCGACGGCTTCGCCACCACGATCACGGTCGGCGGCCCCAGCGCCGGACTGGAAACGGATTTCCGGCCGCATTTCTTCGCCGGCGTCGCCACCGTGGTCGCCAAGCTGCTTCTGGCCGCGATGCCGGACGTGGCGGTGTTCGGAGAGAAGGACTATCAGCAACTGCTGGTGGTCCGCCGGCTGGCGAAGGATCTGGGCCTGGCAACCGAGATCGCCGGCGCGCCGATCGCGCGCGAGGCGGACGGGCTGGCGATGTCGTCGCGCAACGCCTATCTGTCGCAGGGCGAGCGCGCCGTCGCCGGCCATCTCAACAAGGTGCTGCACTTCCTGGCGGCACGGGTGCGCAAGGGCGGGGACCTGCGCGATGCCGAAGCCATGGCGGCGGCGGAGCTGAAGGGCGTGGGCTTCGACAGCGTGGATTACGTTGCCATCCGCGACGCCGAAACCCTGGCGGTGGCCGAAGACCTGCGACGGCCTGCCCGCGTGCTCGCGGCGGCGAAGATCGGCAGGACCCGCCTGATCGACAACATGGCGGTCTAGTTCAGGGCGACCCGGTCACCCGGCTGCGCCCTGCTGGTGTCCGCGATCACCAGGTTTTTCCGCGCGTCATAGCTGACGGCCTGGGCCGCGATCACCGCCAACCTGCTGTTCTGCACATAGCTGAGGGCCGAAGGCTTGCCGTCCTGGTCGGTGGCGACAGTGCGGACCTTGCCGAGAACGGTTCCGTTCCGGTCCAGTACCGGGGCGGCGGCGATCTTCGCCGGAACGGCTGAAAGGCTGTTGAGCGCCACCGGGGCGAAATCCTCGGCCAGGGCCGGGGTGGCGGCAGTGGTGGCAAGAAGCAGGAAAAGAGCGGTTTTCATGGCGGACTCCCGAAGGGAACGCAAAAAGGAAAACGGGACCTTTTGAGTCCCGTTCCCTCGCCACGAAAAGATCAGAATTGGCCGGCCAGCCACCCCATCACGGATTGCGGGAGGCCATGTAGGCCGCGACGTTGAGGATGTCGGCATCGGAAAGCTTTCCGATGATCTCCTTCATCTTGCCCAGCGCGGCGCCCTTGCGCAGCCCCGCCTTCATGTCGGCGAGCTGGCGGATCAGGTAATAGGCGCTGCGTCCGGCGATGCGCGGCGCATCCTCATGGCCGCGGTAATCGTCGCCATGGCAGGACCCGCAGGTCCGCATCTTGCCGCGGTTGCCCATCGCCACGGTGCGGCCCTTGGCCAGCGAGCCCACCGGCACATAGTCCACGAAGCCGACATGGTCGTTGCGCAGTTCGACTTCCTCGCCTTCAGCGATCTCGTAGATCATGTCGGGCGCCACCGGCACGGTGTTGGCACCCTTGTCGAAGAAGCGGGCGCCGCCGGCGCCGACATGGCTGGCGGGCGCGCGGCTGGTTTCCACCACCCGGATCCATTTCTGCCTGGCCCGGGGAATCTTCGAGAAATAGTTGGCGGCATCGCGCAATTCCTTCTCGGTGATGTCCAGAGACATCTCGATCATGGCGGGGGCGCGGATGTTCTGGCGCTCGCCGTCGCGGAAGGCATGCATCTGCTCGATGATGTAGGCGGCCGAGAGACCCGAGATCGAGGCCGACTCAGGGTGGCCGTTGCCGCTGGGCAGGTGGCAGAGAATGCAGGCCTGGACATGCGGCCTCCGGCCATGGGCGACGATGTCGGGAAGCGGTGCATGCTCCTTGGGGAACCAATCCGGCGGGCCGAAGGCGTCGCCGATCTGGCGCATCGTCAGCTTCATCGAGGGATCGGCGCCTTCCGCCGTGAAGGTCGCATCGGCGGGCGGGCGCGGCAGGCCGGCGGGCCCGACCGGATAGGCCCATTCGAACGGCGCCACCGGCTTGGGCATCAGCGGCCCCAGGTCACGGGCGGTCGCATCCTTCTGGTAGGGACTGACGGGGGCCGCCGCCTTCACCGCCTTGGCAGCGGCGGGTCTGGGCGCCGGCTTTTTCTGGGCGTCGGCCGAAGCGACAAACAGCGGCGCCAGCGCCAGCGCGGCGGCTAAAATCTTCTTCATGGGAATCCCCTGCCCGTTCTTGTTGGCCGGGAGAATAGCGAGGCAAGGCGGAAAAGCCAGAGCGGCTAGAGCAGGCCCAGCGCCGCCAGTTCGCGCCGCAGTGCTTCGGGCAGCTTCCTGTCACCGGGCGCCACCGCCAGGTCGGGCGGGGCGTCGGCCGGTTCCAGATAGCGCCAGCCCTGGAAGGCGCTGCGGGGGCGCGGCCGCACCGGGACCAGTTCCCTGTCATAGACCAGGCCGCAATGGGGCACGCCCTTTACCGTCATCGGCCGCAATTCCTTCAGTTTCTGGCGGGCGGCGATCTGGCCCTTGATCACCCAGTAGAGCGAACCGCCATCCAGCAGTTCCTCCGCCCGCTTGGGCATCTGGCGGGTGACATGAACCAGTTCCGGTTTCTGGCCCTTGGCCTTCTTGTCCTTGAGGCGCTGCTTCTGCCAGCTGGCGAGGTCCTGGAGACTATCGCAGCCAACGCAGAGCTTGATGAGATGGAGCATGACGGCGGTTCTAGTCCGCGCAGCGCCATCTGTCAGCCGGGATTGTGAATCTGCTGACAGCGGTCGCACGCCACCGCCTTGCCGGGGCCGTGGCCGCAGATGGAGAAGCGTCCCGTGACCCGCAGCGGTATCTGCCGGGCCTGCACGTCCGGGTGCCATTGCGTCACGTTCCAGACCACCTGCCCGGTTTCGCCGCAGCCCTTGCAGCTGATGTCGCGCACCACTTCCATGGCGGTCTCCCCGTTCCTGCCAGACTTGGTAGGCGATGCGCGATGAACCAGCGATGAATGGCGTGTCGGGCAAAACCCGACAATGCGTTACACCTGACGTTGGCTGTGAAGGGCCGTGGCCAAACCCGAAGACGCGTGGCGCGACGCTGTCGCGCGGCCCGGCTTGGCATTCATTTCCGTTTGCGTGGCAAACGGAAATGAATGGTGCGGTCGAGAAGACTCGAACTTCCACGCCTCGCGGCGCTACCACCTCAAGGTAGTGCGTCTACCAGTTCCGCCACGACCGCACGCCGATGGGAAAATTCCCGGTAGGGGGCGGGGTTTAGCAATCCCCTACCCGCTTTACAAGCCGGACAGGCAATCGCCCGCGCGGCAGCCGGGGCCCGGCCTCAGATGCCTTCGCCGTCGGTGCCGACGTGAATCCCGCACTCGTCCTTGTCCAGGCCGGCCCAGCGCCCGGCGCGGTAATCCTCGCCCTGCTGCACGCGCCGTGTGCAGGGCATGCAGCCGATCGAGGGATAGCCGTCCTCGACCAGGGGATGCTGCGGCAGCTTGTGGGTCTGCACATAGGTCTCCAGGTCCGCCAGGCTGTAATTGGCCAGCGGATTGAAGCGGAAGCGGCCGTCATGGAATTCGACCGCCTGCATATCGGCGCGCTCGCGGGTCTGAAAGCGCTTCCTGCCCGTCACCTGGGCGGCGAAAGGCGCCAGCGCGCGGGCCAGCGGCACGGTCTTGCGGAAATGGCAGCAGGCATCGGCGTCGCGCGACCACAGCGTCCCTTCCGGATCGTTGAGGGCACGGTCGCCCAGCGAGGGCGCGATAGAGCGGATGTCGCCAAGGCCGAGCGTGTCCTGAAGCCTGTCGCGGTAGCGCAGCGTCTCGCCGAACAGCTTGCCGGTGTTGAGGAACAGCACCGGCGTGTTGGGATCGATCTGCGCCATCAGGTGCAGCAGCACCGCAGACTCCGCGCCGAACGACGACACCACCGCCGTCCTGCCCTGGAATTCGCCGGTCAGCGCCAGTTCGAGGATGCCGAGGGCGTCACGGCCTTCGGCCTTCTGCTGCAGCTGGGCGAGGTGCGCGCGCACCGCCGGATCGAGGCGGCTGTCGGGGCGCGGGGCGATACCGCGGCTGGAATCGATGACGGTGAATCTATGATGGGAAGTGGGGGTCTTGTTGCTCAAAGCCAGCCTTCGCTTTCGATCCGTGCACGGACCATTTCCGAGATCTCGGCCGGCGACAGGCCTTCCGAGCGCCAGCGGGCGCGGGCATGGGCGAGCTCGCGCAGCCGCACCGTCCATTCCGGGCCGAAGCGTTCGGCCAGGCTTTCGCGCAGCAGCCGCGACAGGCCCGGAACCTGGCCGCCGGTGGAGGCGGTCAGCAGCAGCTCGCCCCGGCGGACGATGGCCGGAACATGGAAATCGCAGAGCGGCAGGACGTCCTCGACATTGACCAGCACGCCCAGGGCGCGGGCGCGGGCCGCCAGGGCCCGGCTCTCCCCCTCGCCCAGCCCCGCCACGAAGAGCAGGTTCAGGCCGCCCAGGGCGTCATCCGGCACGTCAGGAGCCAGCAGGCGCGCCTCCACGCCGGCAGCCCCCAGCAAGGCCGTGCGGCGCGCCAGGGCCTCACCGGCGCCGATCAGGCCGGCCTTCAGACCGTGAGGGGTGAGGACGATAGGGAGCATAGAGGCACAAGTAGGCCCCGCCTCCCTAAAATGCAAGTTTCAGGTGGGGAATATAATAAACAACAAGAAATTATGTGTATTATGCATAGCCCTGCAGCAGTTCGACCACTGAAACGGCGATCTTTTCGCCCTGGATCTCGATCTCGCCCTTGGCCACCGGCTTGTCGTTGGCGAGGATGGTGACGGGATCGTCTTGGTTGGTGTCCAGTTCGATGACGGCGCCGCGGCCCATGCGCAGAAGCTGGTGCATGGGGATCACCGAGCGGCCCAGGACCACCGAAATCTCCACCTTCACATTATCGACATTGGAAGCCATGCAGCCCGCCTTATATTCGCTGAACTGGGCAATGCTGCCGGATCATGGTTGCTGAAAGCTTAACTTGGACGCAGTTCTGAAACCGGAATGGAAGATCAGCGATGGGCTGGTGCCCTATCCCGAGGCCGTGGCCGCGATGGAGGCCCGGGCCGAAGCCATCGCCGAGGGGCTGGCCGGGGAACAAGTCTGGCTGCTGGAGCACCCGCCCGTCTATACCGCCGGCACCAGTGCCCGCGACGAGGACCTGCTGGAGGCGCGCTTTCCGGTTTTCCGCACCGGTCGCGGCGGGCAATACACCTATCACGGCCCCGGCCAGCGCATCGGCTATGTCATGCTCGACCTGAAGCGCCGCAGGCCCGACGTCCGGGCCTTCGTCTTCGACCTGGAGCAGTGGCTGATCGAGACCCTGGCGCTGTTCAACGTGAAGGGCGAGCGGCGCGAGGGCCGGGTCGGTATCTGGGTGGCGCGGGGCGGGCGCGAGGACAAGATCGCCGCCCTGGGCGTGCGCCTGCGCCGCTGGGTGAGCTTTCATGGCGTGGCGCTGAACGTGGACCCCGAACTGTCGCACTTTTCCGGCATTGTCCCCTGCGGTGTCAGCGAGCATGGCGTCACCAGCCTGGCCGAGCTGGGCATCCCGGTCTCGATGGCCGATGTGGATGTGGCGCTGCAAAAAGCCTTTCGCAAAGTCTTCGGCTGATCTAATCAGGACCGGCTGTGACTTGAATCGGGGGATTTCATGCCGCGCGTTTCCGCTGCCTTCTTCGCACTTGGCGTCACCTGCGTCCTGATTGGAATGGTCTTCGGCATGTGGATGGGCGCGACCCACGACTTCGTCGCCGCGCCGGCCCATGCCCATCTCAACCTGCTGGGCTGGGTGACCATGGCCTTGTTCGGCACCTTCTATGCCTTCACGCAAAAGACCATGTCGAACACCCTGGCCTGGGTGAATTTCGCGCTCTCGGCGCTGGGCGTGGCGGTGCTGGTCCCGTTCCTGACGCTGATGCTGATGAACGGCAACGATCCGGCCTATGAGCCCGGCGTCACCGCCGGCAGCGTCATCAGCTTCCTCAGCATGGCCGTGTTCGCGGTTTCGGTATTCCGCGAACTGATGCGCCCGCGCTAAAGCGAGGGACGGCGCCTGAAGCCCTTTTCCGCCGGCGGTTCGGAATTGTGCAGGTCCACATGCGCGATCCGCGCCGCCGGCGGCCCCTTCATGGCGCTGGCGACGAAGCCTTCCACCGCTTTTGTTGGACCGCAGACCAGCGCCTCCACCGAGCCGTCATTGCGATTGCGAACCCAGCCGTCCAGCCGGTGATGCTCGGCTGCCATGACCAGGAAATCGCGGAAGCCGACGCCTTGCACAAAGCCCTTGATGTGCACCAGCAGGGAGGTGAGATCGTCACTCATGGCCGTCTCCTTGCCGGATGCGCTCCACCGAAGTGGGAACGAGGGAGTTTGGGTTCAAGCCGCTGTCGGCTTGGCCGCCAGCTTTTCCTG
>CAZYGO010000204.1:0-2568 GCA_964647455.1 uncultured Rhizobium sp. | reverse complement strand
GGCATCGATATCGGCGACCGGCATTTCCAGTTCGGCGACCTCAGCCACCTGCCCACGGCGTGCAAATTCATCGCCATGATGCCGCAATGGGACTTCCTGAATTTCCTGGCGCGCAAGGGCAAGGCGCTGCCGGGCTTCCACCTCCTGATGCAGACCGAGGCGAAGGACCTGATCGCGCAGAAAGACAGGAATGGGGGCGACCGCATTTGCGGCGTGCTGGCGACAGGACCCAATGGAAACATGCAGATCCGCGCCGGGCTGACGGTGGCCGCGGATGGGCGCGGCTCCACGCTGCGCGCCAAGTCGGGCCTGAAGGTCACCGACCTGGGCGCGCCGTTCGACGTCTTGTGGCTGCGCCTGCCGTTCCGGCAAGGCGACCCCACCGATGTGGTCGGTCGGCTGAAGGGCGGCCAGATGTTCGTGATGCTCTATCGCGGCGACTATTGGCAGTGCGCCCTGGTGATCCCGAAGGGCGGCCACGACGCCATCCGCTCGGAAGGTCTTTCGCGCTTCAAGACGCGGCTGAAGGATATCGCCGGCTTCGCGGCGAACCGGGTTGACGACGCCATCACCGATTTCGACCAGGTCAAGCTGCTGACGGTGGCGGTGAACCGGCTGGAGGAATGGGCGCGGCCCGGCCTTTTGTGCATTGGCGACGCGGCGCATGCGATGAGCCCGGTGGGCGGCGTCGGCATCAACCTCGCCATCCAGGATGCCGTGGCGGCGGCCAATATCCTGGGCCCGGTGCTGAGCCAAGGCGTGCCGACGCTGCGCGATCTGCAGAAGGTGCAGAAGCGGCGCGAATTCCCCACCCGCATCATCCAGGGCTTCCAGCTTGTGGTGCAGAACCGCTTCCTGTCGCCCATGATCGGGTCGGGCCGGACACCGAACGCGCCCTGGTTCCTGAAGCTGATCGATGCGGTGCCGTATCTGCGGCGCATTCCGGCGCGCATGGTCGGCATGGGGCCGCGGCCGGAGCATGTGCGGTTGGAGGCGAAATAAAAAGCTGGATACCCTTCCCTCACATCGCGCTGACGCGCGATGTTCGCCGGGGATGACGGCACGCCTTGGCGTGCCGTCACATCTGCATCGTCCAGCCTTCCACGCCCATCGCCGCCTGGCGCACGGCCTCGGTCAGCGTCGGGTGCGAATGGCAGGTGCGGGCGATGTCTTCGGAAGAAGCGCCGAATTCCATCGCCAGCACAACTTCGGCGATCAGGTTGCCAGCTTCGGGGCCGACAATGTGGCAGCCCAGCACCGTGTCGGTGGCGGCGTCGGCGATGATCTTCACCATGCCTTCGGTGGCGGCGATGGTCTTGGCGCGCGCATTGGCGGTGAAGGGGAACTTGCCGACCTTGATGGCGACGCCCGCGGCCTTCAATTCCTCTTCCGTCTTTCCGACGCTGGACACTTCCGGGAACGTGTAGACGACAGACGGAATGGCGCCATAGTTCACATGCCCCGCCTTGCCGGCGATGATCTCGGCCACCGCCACGGCTTCATCCTCGGCCTTGTGCGCCAGCATCGGACCTTCGCGGACATCGCCGATCGCCCAGATGCCTGGCACGCTGGTGCGGTAATGGTTGTCGGTGACGATGCGGCCCCGGCTGTCCAGCGCCACGCCGACGCCTTCCAGCCCCAGGCCGGCGGTAAAGGGCACGCGGCCGATGGCGACCAGCATGATGTCGGTCTCGATCACGCTCCTGTCGCCGCCGGCCGCCGGCTCGACCGTCACCTTCAGGCCGGTCCTGGCTTTCTCCACGCCCACCACCTTGGTGGAAAGCTGGAAGGAGAAGCCCTGCTTGGCCAGGATGCGCTGGAAGGCCTTGCCGACCTCGCCGTCGATGCCGGGGGTGATGCGGTCGAGGAATTCCACCACCGTCACTTCGGCGCCCAGGCGCCGCCAGACCGAGCCCAGTTCCAGCCCGATCACGCCCGCGCCCACCACCAGCAGCCGCTTGGGCACGTCCTGCAGCATCAGCGCGCCGGTCGAGGACACGATCTGCTTTTCGTCAATGGTGATGCCGGGCAGGCGGGCGACATCGGAGCCGGTGGCGATGATGATGTTCTTGGCGGTCAGCGTGCGGGTGCCGTCCTTGCCCTTCACCGTGACGGTGCCGGGCGCGGTGATCTTCGCCTCGCCGACAATGGCTTCGGCCTTGTTCTTCTTGAGCAGGTATTCGACGCCCTTGGTGAGCTCGCCCACCACCTTGTCTTTCTTCGCCATCATCGCGGGCAGGTCGAGCTCGACCTTGGCCTTGATGCCGAGGGCGGCGAAATCGGTCTGTGCCTCATGGAAGCGCTCGCTGGCATGCAGCAGCGCCTTGGAGGGGATGCAGCCCACATTCAGGCAGGTGCCGCCGAAGGCGCCGCGCTTGTCCACGCAGGCCGCGGTCAGCCCGAGCTGGCCCGCCCGGATGGCGGCATTATAGCCGCCGGGGCCGCCGCCGATCACGATCACATCGAAACTGTCTGCCATGGGTCATGCCTTCCGCTTTTCGGGCGGAACATAATCATTCAGGACGGAAGGAAAACAGCCTTAAATGCATGGCCGGGGAGGCTTTTTGG
>CAZYGO010000203.1:0-2674 GCA_964647455.1 uncultured Rhizobium sp. | reverse complement strand
CTCGATCATCGGCCCACACAAAGTGCCGACCCACGGTCATAACGACGGATAAAAGATGAACTGGGAATTAACGTGCTCTACCACTGAGCTACTTCGGCAACAGAAGCCGAAGGCCGGATTCGAACCGGCGACCACGCGCTTTCAAGGCGATAACCCAATCCTGCGACCCGTCGAAAATAAGGCGAATAAGTTTTCGGGAACGTTGTTTGCGGACTTCCTTACGGGCCGCATTCATCAATGCGGTCGCCGCAGTCGAAACGCAGTCACCATCTTATAAGACATTGGCTGCTCGCCTGTGTCGGTCGCCCGACCGTTGCTACCTTAGGTCCGTTAAGATAAACGTTCACCTTCGACTCGCCTTGAAATCATCTCGGGCAAGAGACTGTGTCGAATCGCAGGGTTCGAACCTGCAGTTCCGGCTCATAAAGCCGGTGCTTTGCCATTTTGCTAGATAACCGACAACATTCGGCCCGAAGAAATCAGGGACGGACAAGTTACGACTTCGATACTTCCGGACGGGAATCGAACCCGTATCGACCCGCTCACGCGGGTTGCTCTGGCGCGGTTGAGCTACCGACTCGAGAACCGAAGCACAGCGGCCCGGCCCAAATAGATGACGGACAAGAGGCGAGATGGATTTTACCAGTTGCCTGATGTTACGGGATTTGCACCCGCTCACCCTCGATGGAGGATTTACGATAATCCAAACTCAACGGCCCGTCGAAATTGGCGCGCCCGATGGGAATCGAACCCACGTCTCCCAAATTGCTTTGAGTGTTCTATCGCAGTTGAACTACGGGACGATCCGCGAAGCACGGTGATTGATTCACCTGCTTTGCGGACGCGGTTGTGCGCCGGGTACAACGCAACTGCGTTGGCCGGCAAAATCAGATGGGCAAGTGGCGTGATCGAACGGAGGCACTCCATGCCGGGAATCGAACCCGGACCGCCAAGGTTTTCACCACGGACGGTACACCCTCCTTATTGATGAGGATAATCGATCAACTTCGGCCCATCTAAATTGGTCAGGAAGCCGGGAGTTGCACCCGGACCGTCTCCTTCACGGGGAGAGATGCTGCGATTACACCACAATCCTGATGGAGCTTCCGGTTGGGTTTTCACCAACGTGTGCTGCGCTACGAGGGCAGTGCCTGATTGCTCGGCCACGGAAGCGGAAAAGCCAGGAAGACGACCTGAGGCAATGACCTCAGGCCGTCCGCCGCCTTGGCGTCGGGTTTGCACGAGGCAAACCGTAAAATTTGGGTTTTTTCGCGTTTTGATTTTGGATTGGCAGGAATTTGTTGCCATGCGCAAACGCACGTTCAGCAAATCAAAAATCGCAAATCGGCAATCGAAATCGGAAAGTGTTGCTCTCACGTGGACTTGCACCACGAGCCTTCTCCTTCGCAGGGAGACGTGCAGAATCTGTTACACCTTGAGAGCGATCGGATTTTCGATTTTTGAATTTTGATTTTAGATTGGAAGAGTCGGGCGCTTCTTCAAATCCCAAATCAAAAATCGGCAATCGAAAATGGAAACTGGCGTTCCTGGCCGGACTCGCACCGGCTAAGCTCCGATAGAAAGGCGGAGCGCGCGACATCTTTGCATTCAGGAACGGAAATCAGAGCGAAATTACCGGCGAATAGTTCGCGTCTTGTAAGTAATCACGGGGCGAAGGGTAGCGAGGACGCGGATTAAACCGGCATCAACGAGGTCTTGAATCACGATTTCGATATTCTTGTACGCCTGCGGCGCTTCTTCGTAGAGCAGGTCCCGGTTTTCGCAGATGACGTGGCTGCCGAGTTCGGTCTGCGCCAAATCATCGGGACGAAAGCGATCGCGGATGCGCCCGCGGGCATCAGCGCGCGTCCATTTGCGGCCTGCACCGTGAGCTACGGACCACGCGCTGCTGGCGACGTCGCCAATCGGTTGAACCAAATAGCTCAACGTGCCGCGTGAACCGGGAATGACGAGCGGACCGGCATCGGCCGGTGTCGCACCCTTGCGGTGTATCCACACTGGGTGATTATCGACTTCACGATGCTCGATCTGATTATGCGAGGCGTCCCACAAGGGTCTGCAATCGCTGTTCAGGCAGGCCGCGAAACGCCGGGCGATGAGCGCGCGATTCAGCCTGGCCCATTGCACCGCCTGATCGTGCCGCACAAGGTAGTTCTGGCCGGCAGTGGAATCGGCGGCGACGCCGTGGTTGCGATGTTCATCCACGAACTGGCGCAGGATGGATTCGCCGAGGCCGCGTGAGCCGCTGTGCACCAGCAGAACGAGATAATCGGTATCCCAACCGAAGCCGCGAACGGCGTCCGGTTCCAAAACTTTTTCAACTACCTGCAGCTCCGCAAAATGATTGCCGCCGCCGATGGTTCCCAGCGAAGCATCGAAGGGCGTAGGGATGAGTGATTCCTTTTTTGTGTCCGCGAGGTCTTCAGCAGGGTTCTCCAGGTCGAACAATTTTTCCACCCAACGGTCGCGTTTAATTTTGCGACTACGAAGTTCTGTTTGCCACAAGCCCATGCCACAGCCGATATCATTCCCGATCAGGTAAGGGTAAATCATTTCCTCGGTCACGAAGGCTGCACCTACGGGATGGCCTTTGCCGGGATGCAGGTCGGGCAGGCTGACGGCCAACCGCATGCCGGGTAGCTTGGCCGTTTCC
>CAZYGO010000202.1:0-2699 GCA_964647455.1 uncultured Rhizobium sp. | reverse complement strand
CCGGCGGCGTTGATTCAGGTCGGCTTCTTCCTGGTACGGCTGGCGCTCTACGCCATGAGGTATGTACCGGTGGCGCAACTGGCGCTGGGCCAGCGCCAGGGCGGCGCCATGGTGCATTTCGCCTTCGGGCTGACGGAATGGCGCATGTTCCGTGCCCTGCTCGGGCTGGTGGTGCTGCTTCTGGTGGCGGGCCTGCTGCTTTCGGCGATGGGGGCGCCAGTCGCGGGCACGGCGATGACGCCCCGGATGCTGGCGTCCGAAATCATCGCCCTGCTGTTCCTTTTCGCCCTGATCTTCCTGGGCGTGCGCATGGCGTTCCTGCTGCCGGCGATCGTGGTGGCGGAAGAAGGGCCGGTGCTGACGCGGGCCTGGCTGCTTTCGGCGGGCAATTTCTGGCGCCTGCTGGGCGTGCTGCTGGCGACGCTGGGACCGCTGGTCCTGGTCATGATGCTGGCGCTGATGGCGGTGATCGCCACCGGCCTCGATCCCAGCCTGCCGCAGACCATGGCCAGCATTTCGGCCGCCGCCGCCACGAAACTGCCGCTGACCGCCGGCCTGCAATTCCTGGTGGCGCCGCTGCTGATCGGACTGATGGTCAGCGCCAGCGTCTTTTCCTGGAAGACGCTGAGCCGCACCGACATCAGCGCCTGAAGCAGGCCGGTGCGCGGTTGCCGCCTCACATCCCCGGCATGTTGCGCGCCATCATCGTCTTCTGGCCCGCCTTGTAGATATCGGGATTATCGGGGCCAGTGACGTTGAGCGCCCCGACCAGCCCGCGTTCGACCCGGACAATGGCGTGATCGACCAGCTTGTAGGTGCCAGGCACCTGCAATTTGAATTCGGCGATGGCGGCTCCGCCGGGCGGCACTGTCAGCGTCTGGATGCCGTGCATCGGCGCCATGTCGAGCGAACCGAAATCATAGGCATTGTCGAAGATTTCGCCGATGACATGGAACGAGGAATCCTTGTTGGGCCCGGCATCGCCGAAGAACAGCCGCACCCTTTCCCCGACCCTTGCCGCGAGCGGGTGGCGGGTGGTCAGGGCGCCGACGGCGCCGTTGAAAAGGAAATAATCCGGGGTCTCGGCGAGAAGCCGCTCATAGGAACTGGTCTGCAGCCCCTTGGTGCCGAACGGCTTCTCGGTATAGAGCTCGCCCTGCATCACATAGAATTCACGGTCCACCTTGGGCAGGCCGCCGGCGGGTTCGACCAGGATCATTCCATACATGCCGTTCGCGATGTGCTGGGCGTGAGGCATGGTGGCGCAATGATAGACATAGAGTCCCGGGATCGTGGCCTTGAAGGTGAAACTCTTGCTTTCGCCCGGCCCGGCGCTTGTGGCCTCGCCGCCGCCACCCGGACCGATCACCGCGTGGAAATCGACATTGTGCATCATCATGCTGCTGGCATCGTTCGTCAGATGCACCGTCACCATGTCGCCCACCCGCACCCGCACGAATGGGCCGGGCACCTTGCCATTGAAGGTCCAGTAGCCATAGGTGGTGCCGTCCGCCAGCGTCCCGGTGACCTCTTCCGTGTAGAGATTGACATCGACACGGCGAGCGCCTCGCGCGCCCACGGGAGCAGGCAGATCGGCGGGGTCGCGCACGATGTCCACCTGGCCGCCGGCCTTGGGCACCGGCGTGGCGGTGGTGCCGGGCAGGGGCGGGGCTGCATAATCGGCGGGTGCCGTAACCACGGGCTTGAGCGAAGCCGTATCCTGGCTGGCGCTGCCCGAGCCATGCGGCCAGATCAGGATCGCAGCCGTGGCCGCGATGACCGCAAGGCCAAGAATGAGCGGGTGATCGCCTTTTTCGAGGGGTGCCATGCAAACCTCCATCGCATACAACGGCAGATGCAATAGCCGTCATTTTGCAATTCTAGGCTGGGTGCGCCCCTGTCCGTTTGATGCAACACAACCGGGCGCCAAAATCGATTCTTGGCGCGAGCCCCTGGCATCCTTTGATCAGGCGCAAATGCGCCGGGGCCTATTCCGCGGCCTTCAACTTCCTGGACGCGGCCTTCAGCAGCGGCTTGAGATAGGCGCCGGTATAGGAGCGTGCGACCTTCACGATATCCTCAGGCGTGCCGGCCGCGACGATCTCGCCGCCGCCGTCGCCGCCTTCGGGGCCGAGATCGACGATCCAGTCCGCGGTCTTGATGACCTCCAGATTGTGCTCGATCACCACCACCGTGTTGCCGGCATCCACCAGCTCCTGCAGCACTTCCAGCAGCTTCTTGACGTCATGGAAGTGCAGGCCGGTGGTGGGCTCGTCGAGGATGTAGAGGGTGCGGCCGGTGGCCCTGCGCGACAATTCCTTGGAGAGCTTGACGCGCTGGGCCTCGCCGCCCGAAAGCGTCGTCGCCTGCTGGCCGATGGCGATATAGCCCAGCCCGACGCGCTTGAGCGTCTCCAGCTTCTCGGCGATGGAGGGCACCGCCTTGAACAGCTCGGCGCCGGCCTCGATGGTCATGTCGAGGACATCGCTGATGGAATAGTCGCGGAACTTCACTTCCAGCGTTTCGCGGTTGTAGCGCTTGCCCTTGCAGGCATCGCACTGGACATAGACGTCGGGCAGGAAGTGCATCTCGATCTGGATGACACCATCGCCCTGGCAGGCCTCGCAGCGCCCGCCCTTGACGTTGAAGCTGAAGCGGCCGGGGGCATAGCCGCGCGCCTTGGCTTCCGGCAGTTCGGC
>CAZYGO010000201.1:0-4784 GCA_964647455.1 uncultured Rhizobium sp. | reverse complement strand
TGAAGACCGCTTCCTGCGCCGGCTGGCCAGGCATGGCGAAATTGGGCGCCTGGTTGGTGGAACTCTTGAAATGGGCGTTGCCGAAGCCGCCATTGCCGCCCTTGAGCAGGCGCACGCGTTCGCCCGCCTGCGCGAGATCGGCGATCAGGGTCTCGCCATCGTCCTCATAGATTTCGGTGCCGACCGGCACTTTCATCACGGCGTCGGCGCCGCGGGCCCCGGTCATCACCTTGCCCTTGCCGCCTTCGCCGCTTTTGGCCTTCACATGCTGCTGGAAGCGGTAGTCGATCAGGGTGTTGAGATTCTCCACCGCCTCGGCGACGACATCGCCGCCACGGCCGCCATCGCCGCCATAGGGACCGCCATACTCGATGAACTTCTCGCGCCGGAAGGCAACGCAGCCATTGCCGCCCGCACCGCTGGACGCATAGACTTTTGCAACGTCGAGAAAGCGCATGTTGGGCCTTTCAAGCGGCCTGTTTTCGCAGGAAATCGGCCCGCGTCAACAGCATGTCGTGGCACAGAACCGCCTGGCCCCGCGCCCGGCAGTCCCGCATCTTCGAGCCATTGTGGCGCGCCCCCAGCTTGGCCAGGACATGGCCGGAAGCCGGATTGTCGGCGAACCAGCCGGCATGGACCGTTTCCACCCCGAGCGCCTCGAAGGCATGGGCCACCAGCCGCCCTGCCGCCTCGGTGGCATAGCCGAAGCCCCAGAAGGGCCGGCCCAGCCAATAGCCGAATTCATAGCCCAGCGCGGCGTCCGGGTGCAGCCCGGTCATGCCCATGAAAAGCCCGTCGCGGCGCTCGATGACGAAGACATGGCGGCCATCGGGCGGCATGGCGAGAAATTCCTCGGCATGCTCCTCGTTATAGGGATGGGGCACGCGCGAGGTCATGCTGGCGACGGCATAGTCGCTCAGCCACACCGTCATCGCCTCGATGTCCGCGGGCCGCGGCGGCCGCAAAATCAGTCTCTTGCTCTCCAGGATGCACATGACATTCCCCGCATTTCCTTTTCCCGCGAGGAACAAAAAAGGGAGATGGCGGACCATCTCCCTCGCATAACGGGCCGCCACATTCGGTGGCGGCCTATGTCTTCAGCCGCCTGTTATTCCGCCGCCACCTTGGCCGGGTCGTTCGCCGGAACGACGGACACGAAGGTGCGGCGCTTGAAACCGGTCTTGAACGACACCCGGCCATCGGCCAGGGCGTAAAGGGTATGGTCCTTGCCCATGCCGACATTCTCGCCGGCATAGAATTTGGTGCCGCGCTGGCGCACGATCACATTGCCGCCCGAAACGGCTTCGCCGCCGAACAGCTTCACGCCCAGCATCTTGGGGTTGGAATCGCGCCCGTTGCGCGAGGAACCGCCGGCCTTCTTGTGCGCCATTGCTCTGCTCCTTTAACCGGCGGTGATGCCCAGCACCTTCACCTTGGTGAAGTGCTGGCGGTGACCGCGCTTGCGGTGGGTGTTCTTGCGGCGCTTCTTCTTGAAGGCGATGACCTTCTCGCCCTGGCCGTGCTCGAGGATCTCGCACTCGACCGAGGCGCCCTTGACCAGCGGCGCGCCGACCTTGGGACTGTCGCCGCCGACCAGCAGCACCTCGCCCAGGGTGAGCTTGCCGCCCACCTCGCCCGCGAGGGATTCGACCTTCAGGACCGTGTCCTTGGCCACCTTATACTGCTTTCCGCCGGTGCGGACGACCGCGTACATGGTCTAGTTCCTTGAAAATAATAGGTTTTCTGGCGACGGAGTCACCCGAAGAGCGGCGCAATATACGGAAAAGGCCCTAAGGGTCAACTCCATAGATTCACCCCTCCGCCCTTCGCTGGCTTAACCGGCTTCGCCTCGCCAGCTACGGGCACCTCCCCTCCCGGGCGCTTCGCGCCGAAGGGGAGGCGGGCCTTTGCCTCAGCGGGAGGGTCGCGCCGCGGCTCCGCTGCGGCGCTCGCGCCATAAAGGGATTTCGTCCCTCTCTGACGGCGAGTTGCCGTATACAGGCGCGATGCGCTCCCTTCGCGACATCCTCTACAATTTCCACTGGGTGGTGCCGGGCCAGGCCGCCCGCATGGCCCAGCCCTGGGCGGGCGGCTATCGCGCCTTCCTGGCCCGGCATGGCATCCGCGGCATCGTCAACCTGCGCGGCCGCAATGACGACCTGTCCTGGTGGAAGACCGAAACCGCCGCCGCCACCGCGCTGGGCGCGATCCATTTCGATGCCATGCTGGATTCGCGCAAATTGCCGACGCGCGAGATGCTGGCGCGGCTGATGGCGGTCTTCGCCGAAACACCGCGCCCCTTCGTGGTCAAATGCTCCGGTGGCCAGGACCGCACCAGCCTGGCGATGGCGCTGTATCTGCTGCACCAGGAGGGCTGGGCCGCGCTGGCGCAGGCACGGGCCCAGTTTGCCCGCTTTCCCTATCTGCACTTTCCCAAGAAGCACCAGCGCTGGCTGGCGAGGTTTCTGGATTTCGCGGCCGAGGATGCGCGCGGCGCACCGCTCGCCGAATGGATCGCGCGCGACTACACGCCGGAGAAATTCAAGGCCTGGCTGGATGGACACGGCCTGGACGATTTCTACGCCGCCATCTTCACCAAGCCCACCCGCAGCCCGTTCCAGTGGTGAAGCTGGAAATCGGGCCGGGCATTTTCCACTGGCGCGAATATTTCACGCCCGCCGCGCAGGTATCGCTCCTGCGCGACGTGCAGACACGGCTGGAGGCGGCACCGCTCTACCGCCCGGTGATGCCCCGTTCGGGCAAGCCCTTCTCGGTGGAGGAAAGCAATTTCGGCCGCTTGGGCTGGGTCTCCGACATGGCGGGCTATCGCTACCAGCCGCTGCATCCGCTCACCGGCAGGCCATGGCCGGCCATCCCGGCCCCGCTGCTCGCGCTGTGGCGCGAGCTCGCCGAAGCGCCGCCGCCGGATTGCTGCCTCGTGAATCTCTATCGCGCGGGGGCGCGGATGGGCCTGCACCAGGACCGCGACGAGAAGGATCTCTCCGCGCCGGTGATCGGGGTTTCGCTCGGCGACGACGCAGTGTTCCGCATCGGCGGCGGCCGTCGGGGCGGCGCCACCAGAAGCCTGCGGCTGGCATCGGGCGACGTCATAATGTTCGGCGGACCGGCACGGCTGGCCTATCACGGCATCGACCGCATCCTGGCGGGCAGCTCGCGGCTGCTGCCAGGAGGCGGGCGTCTCAGCCTGACCCTGCGGCGGGTGGAAGCCTGCGATCTGGCTTGATCCCAACGCCGATCAACAGTGCTGGCCATATGCTCCCGCGGCGGCTTGCGGTCCGCAAAAGCGTCTTTGGGATGCCGGCGCTATCGTGAAGCTCAGCGAGGAATTGGGACGCTGAAACGCCCCGCCTACACGTTTGCCGTTTCGGATTTCTCGCCGATCGGCAGGGCCATCACCCGTCGCCCACAGGCGGTAACAACTTCAAGGACGGAGCTGCGGCCGAAACGTCCAGGAAACTCGCCACGCAAACTCTGCACAATCGCTGCGGCCTCGGCCTGTGCCGCCTCCCAGCTGGGCAGTTCGGTTCCTTCCGGATCACGGATTTCCGTGCTGCCTTCAAAGATGTTGAAAAAATAGAGCATGGCTCGCTCCCCGCTTTCATGAACACGCTAGGTTGAAGCTGCGGAGCGCGCCTTGATCCGGCGCAACCCTGGGTGAGGTCGAAGCGGCGGGCGAATGAATCGGAAAAAAAGGGCCCCCGGCAGTGCCGGGGGCCAAATGCGCATATCGCGCTTAGGAGCTCGGGGAGGGGATGACCCTTGCTCCAAGAAGGCGGGACCGCGAAGCGAGCGGGGGCAGTGCTTGCGGCCCAACAGCCTTCGAGAAGTAAACTAGGCACGAATGCCACAGGTTTCAAGTATTTTTGATTTAATCAAAAAAATCGCGTGACAGTGCTATTTATGCCATAGTTGTTCAGCTGCGGTTCAGCTTGCTTCCGGCGCCTCACCCGTAACGCCGTTCCTCCAGCTGGCGCGCGATTTCCGCCTTGTGCGCCGCCTCGGCTTCCTCCCAGACCGCCTGCAGATAATCCCGCAGCGCCGCCAGCCCGCGCCCGCCCAGGCGGTAGAGGCGCCGGGTCCCGTCGGCCTGGTCGGTCACCAGGCCGGCCTGCTTCAGAACCTTGAGATGCTGGGAAATGGCCGGGCGGCTGACCGGCAGGCCTTCGGCCAGGGCGCCGACGGTCTTCGGCCCATGCCGCAGGCGCTCGAAGACCGCCCTGCGGGTCGGATCAGCCAGGGCCGAGAGCGCAAAGTCGTAAGCCATTACTTACTGTAAGTTTATACTTACCGATTTTCAAGCGAATTGCCGAACGCCTGAAAGATCGCCCGGCTGACCTGGTTTTCCGCCCAGCGCCATTCCGGATGCCATTGCAAGCCCAGGACGAACCCCTGCCCGTCCGGCAGCGAGACCGCCTCCACCTGACCGTCCGGGGCCCTGGCGTCGGCATGGAGCGGTGGCGCCAGCCGGTCCACCCCCTGGTGATGCAGCGAGTTCACCCGGGCGCGGTCCAGCCCGGTGATACGGGCCAGCAGACAGCCCTGGGCGATGGCGACGTCATGGGACGGACCGAACTGGTCATCCAGCGGCGCGCCGGAATCCTCGCGGTGATCCAGCCGGCCGGGCAGTTCATGGACATGCTGATGCAACGTGCCGCCCAGCGCCACATTCAGTTCCTGGAAGCCGCGGCAGATCGCCAGCACCGGCTTTGCCGCCGCGATGGCGGCACGGATCAGCGGCAGGCTGACGGCGTCGCGCGCCCCGT
>CAZYGO010000200.1:0-4834 GCA_964647455.1 uncultured Rhizobium sp. | reverse complement strand
CCTTTCCGGTCGATGCGGGTGAAGGCAGCCTCTGCGCCGCCTGCCTGGCAGACCCGCCCGCCTTTGCCAGGGCGCGTGCCATCCTCGCCTATGACGAGGAAAGCCGCGGCGCCATCCTGGCCCTGAAGCACGCCGATCGGCTGGAACTGGTGCCCGGCTTCGCTCGCTGGCTGGGGCGAGTAGGCAGGCCGCTGCTGGAGGCGTGTGACCTGATCGTGCCGGTGCCCCTCCACCGCAGCCGGCTCTGGCTGCGGCGCTACAACCAGTCCGCCGAGCTGGCCCGGCGCCTCGCGCGGGATTGGAACCGGCCCTTCGATCCCCTGGCGCTGGTCAGAACCCGCCGCACACAGAGCCAGGGCGAGATGCCATCGGCCCGGGCGCGGCGGAAAAATGTGTTGTCAGCCTTCCGGGTTCCCGCGCCGGAGCGGGTGCGCGGCCAGCGCATCCTGCTGGTGGATGACGTGCTGACCACCGGGGCGACAGTGGAGGCTTGTGCCCGCGCCCTGAGGAAGGCGGGAGCGGCGGACATAACCGTTTTGACCCTGGCGCGCGTTGTGAAGGCGTCGGAAGCGCTTATATAAATCCACAGGATGAAGAAGATTCGCGTCTATACCAGCCAGATTTGCCCCTATTGCGTGCGGGCCAAGTCGCTCCTGAAGAAGAAGGGCGCCGACTTCGAGGAGATCGACATCACCATGGATCCGGTGGCGCGGGAGGAGATGCTGGCGGCCTCCGGCGGTGCCCGCACCGTGCCGCAGATATTCATCGGCGATACCCATGTCGGCGGCTGCGACGAACTTTACGCCCTGGAGCGCGAAGGCAAGCTGGACCCGCTCCTGGCCTGAATCCGGCCCAAGATGGCGGTTTTGGGGCCGCCGGGCGAATTTCCCTGTCTGGACAAATTCCATCCGCGCCGTGAAACTCCGGCAAAACAACCGGAGGAAGTCCATGAAGAAGGTTCTCATCGCTGCAGCCCTGCTGGTCACGGCCCCGGCCCTGGCGCAGCCAATCAAGACCATCATGCCCAACCCCACCAATCCGGAAGCCCAGGCGCCGCGCCCGGCTCGCATGCGCGGTATTCCCACCGCGCTGGCCATTGAGGCCGCGGAAGTTTCCAATGCCACCTGCCTGGCGAACGGCACCAAGGTGACGACCATCGTAACCGACAGCGTGGGCGAACCGATCGTCATCATTTCCGGCGACGGCGCCGCCACCATCACCCAGCGCATCGCGATGGGCAAAGCCCAGTGGGTGATCCAGACCAAGGGTCCGTCGGCCGCGGGCGCCACCGCCATGCCGTCCTTGGTGGAGACGCTGGGCACGGCGCGCCCGGGCGGTATTCCGATCATGGCGGGCAGCGATCTGGTCGGCGCCATCGCCGCTTCAGGTTCGCCCTCGGGCCAGGCTGACGAGGTCTGCGTCAGGGCTGGCCTTGCCAAGATCCAGGACCGCGTCAAGTAAGTGACGGACAGCTTCCGGGCCGCCTGCATCCAGCTCCGTTCCGGGGAGGATGTGACGGCCAATGTCCAGGCCGCCTCCGCGCTGATCCGCGAGGCGGCCGCGGGTGGTGCACAGTTCATCGCCACGCCGGAGAACACCACCCTGATGGCGGTGGATGCCGGCGCCAAGCTGGCATCGTCCTTTTCCGCCGAGGACGACCCGGCACTGCCCGTCTTTGCCGCCCTGGCCAGGGAACTGGGCGTTCACCTGCTGGTCGGTTCGCTTGCCATCAAGGTCGGTGACGCCAAGACGGCCAACCGCTCGATCCTGCTCTTGCCGGACGGGCGTGTCGGCGCATGCTACGACAAGATCCATCTCTTTGACGTCGATCTGGGCGGCGAGACCTATGCCGAATCCCGGACCGTGGCGGGCGGCGACCGTGCTGTATTGGCGCCGACGCCCTGGGGCAGGGTCGGCATGACGATCTGCTACGATGTCCGGTTCCCGCAACTTTACCGGGCGCTGGCGCTGGGTGGTGCTTTCGCCTTCACCGTACCCTCCGCCTTCACCGCACCGACCGGCGAAGCGCACTGGCATGTGCTGCTGCGCGCCCGCGCCATCGAGAATGGCGCCTTTGTGATTGCTCCGGCACAGGGCGGCCTCCACGCCAACGGCCGCAAGACCTATGGCCACAGCCTGATCGTGGGGCCCTGGGGCGAGGTGCTGGCGGAGGCGGGGTCCGATCCGGGCGTCATCTATGCCGATATCGACCCGGCCGCATCGGTAGCGGCGCGGGCCCGGCTGCCCAACCTGCAGCATTTTCGCGACTTTGCAGGGCCTTGAACTTGCCACGGTGGGTCGGCACCTTCGCGTCATGATCGCCTACCAACTGCAATGCCGGAACGGCCATGCCTTCGAAGGCTGGTTCCCCGACAGCGCCGCCTTTGACGCCCAGCAGGCGGACGGGAAGCTTTCCTGCCCCAACTGCAAATCGAAGAAGGTGGAAAAGGCCGTGATGGCGCCGGCCATCGCGGGCAAGGCGCGCCAGCAGGCGCAAGCGCGCGCCGCACTGCGCGCCCTGCGGCAGAAGATGCTGGCGCAAGCCGAGCATGTCGGCGGCGCCTTTCCCGAAGAGGCGCGGAAAATCCATTATGGCGAGGCCGAGGCGCGCGCCATCTATGGCGAGGCCAGCGGCGCCGAGGTGGAGGCCTTGCTGGAGGAGGGGGTGCCGGTGGCGCCCCTGCCGCCCGATCCGGACGCCGCGAACTAGCCGAGCCGCCGCCGGATATCGGCGTAAGCACTGGCAATCAGTTGTTCCAGCGCCTTTTCGTCCAGCCCCGCGCCTGGACGCAGCTTCACATGCCGCATGCGCTTGCCACCGCCTTCCAGCAGGCCGGCGGGGCCGGAAAGATCGGCGCCGTGATAGAAGCCGACATTGGCGTGCGCCCTGAAGGCGTTCACATAGGCGAAGGGCGCGTTGCCGACGCAGGCAACGGGGCAGCCGTCATGCAGGATTTCGCGAACATCGCTGCCACAGGCGCGCATGCGCTCGAACCAAGGTTGCACCATCAGGCGGTACGGGTCGGTCATGGCAAACCAGGCGGCGATGCGCGGGTCGCGGCGGACCGTATTGTCATAGCGCAGCGGAGCGTCCTTCACGGCCGCTTCGCCACGACCATGTAGTTGACATCAACATCGGAACTCAGGTGCCAGTCCCAGGCGAGCGGGTTGAATGAGACTCCCTGAGTTTTGCAGATGCTTAGGCCAGCTTCCTCCAGCATTGCACGAAGCTCCGTGGGCGGAAGAAAGCGGTTCCAGTCATGGGTGCCGCGCGGCAGCCAGCCCAGAACATACTCCGCCCCGATCTTGGCCAGGGCCAAGCTCTTGAGAGTCTTGTTCATGGTGGCGACGAAGGTCACCCCGCCCGGCCTGACCAGGGCGGCGCAGGCCTTCAGGTACACGGCGACATCGGCGACATGCTCCACCACTTCCATGTTGAGGACGATGTCGAACTGCCGCCCCTCCGCGGCCAGCGCCTCGGCGGTGGTGGCCTGGTAGTCGATCGCCAGCCCGGACTGGGCGGCATGGGCGCGGGCGGTGCCGATATTTCGCTCCGAGGCGTCGGCACCGGTGACGGCGAAACCCAGCCGGGCCATTGGCTCGGACAAAAGGCCCCCGCCGCAGCCGATATCCAGAAGCGTCAGCCCCTCGAAAGGCCGCAGACCGACCGCGTCGCGCCCGAAATGGGCGGCGGCTTCGGCCCTGATGAAGGCCAGCCGGACCGGGTTGAAGCGGTGCAGGGGGGCGAACTTGCCCGCCGGGTCCCACCATTGCGCCGCCATGGCGGAGAATTTGGCGATTTCGGCAGGATCGACGGTGCCGCTCATGGCTGCTCCTGATCGTACCAGACCTCGAAGGTCATCCGGGCGGCGCCGGTCACCGGGTCTGCCGGCGCCTTGCGCGTATCGGTATGGCGGACCGAAATACCGGGATCCTCGGCCAGCCAGCTGTTCACCGCCTTGATGATGGACGGTCCTTCGCCGCTGAAGACCTTGCTTTTCATGCCTGATTCCGGGTTCTGGACCCGGATTCTTTGAGGTTGAGCCGGGGTGCAACCCCGTCTATGTAGGCCGCCGCAAAAGGCAGGGCAAATCCAGGCATATGGCCAAGATCACGATGAAATTCGGCGGCACGTCCGTGGCCGACATCGAACGCATCCGCCATGTCGCCACCCTGGTCAAGCGCGAGGTCGAGCGCGGCAACCAGGTCGCGGTCGTGGTCTCCGCCATGGCGGGCGAGACCAACAAGCTGGTCGCCTGGACCAACGAGGCCGCCAGGCCCCCGGTCGAGGGCGTGGACGGCAAGGTGACCCAGGCCATCCCCGACCAGCGCGAATATGACGTCGTGGTGGCCGCGGGCGAGCAGGTGACCTGTGGCCTGCTGGCGATCACCCTCAACGCCATGGGCGTGAAGGCCCGCTCCTGGCTCGGCTGGCAGGTGCCGATCGAGACCAGCGCCGTGCATGGCTCGGCCCGCATCGAGGGCGTGCCGGCGGCCGAAATGGAAAAATCGCTGGAAGCGGGCGAGGTCGCGGTGGTGGCGGGCTTCCAGGGCGTCGCGCCCGGCAGGCGGATTTCCACCCTGGGGCGCGGCGGCTCCGACACCAGCGCCGTCGCCGTGGCGGCCGGCATCCATGCCGAACGCTGCGATATCTATACCGACGTGGACGGCGTCTATACCACCGACCCGCGCATCGTCCCGAAGGCACGGCGCCTGCCCAAGATCGCCTTTGAGGAAATGCTGGAAATGGCCTCGCTGGGCGCCAAGGTGCTGCAGACCCGCTCGGTCGAGATCGCCATGCTGCACCGGGTACCGACCCGCGTGCTCTCCACCT
>CAZYGO010000199.1:0-7242 GCA_964647455.1 uncultured Rhizobium sp. | reverse complement strand
TAGGACGCGTTCGCATCGCCACCCTTGCGGGCAGCGATGGTGGCGAAGAGGCGGTCTAACGTGTGGTCGCTCTGGCTCACGCCAACGCTCCTTGCATGGTCGATCAGGTGCCGGTCCTAGCATGGCGTGCGCAGCGGACGGAAACGGGCTTGCCAAGCTAGAAAAGACAGATTACTCTATAACACAGAGTTATCTGCCAGAGGGAAGCCATGGATATTTCTCCCGGCCAGGCGGCCGACAGCCTGCGCCAGATCGAACGCACGCAGAAACGCAGCGCCGAAGCGCAGGAATATGCCCATGCCAGTCCCCAGTTCATTCTCTGGGGCCTGATCTGGATGGCGGGCTACACCGGCAGCTACCTGATGCCCGACTATGGCTTCGTCCGCGGCATCAACTGGCTGTGGTTCGGGCTTTGCCTGATCGGCGTCGCCGGCAGCACCATCCTTGGCCGCCGCCGCTACCGCCACCTGACGCCGGACGCCATCGCCCGGGGCAAGGCCATCGGCTTTCGCTGGGGCATGACAATGTTTGTGTTCTACGTCTTTCTCTTCGCCGTTTTCGCGGTGATGCGGCCCCGCAATCCCATGGTCTCGGGCGCCTTCATTCCGCTTCTCATCGCCGCGATCTATTCGGTCTGGGGCATCTGGCAGGGCGCGCGCTTCCTCTATGCCGGCATCGCCCTGGCGATCCTGACCCTGGCAGGCTGGTTCTATCTCTATCCGTATTTCCTGCCATGGATGGCGGGCGTGGGCGGCGGCTCGCTGATCCTGGCCGGCCTCTGGCTCCGGAAGGCGTGAGATGGGTGAACTCAACGCCATCATCCACCAGCCGGTGCGGCTGAAGATCATGTCGGCGCTGAAGGCGTTGCCCAATGGCGAGATGCTGGAATTCGTCCGCCTAAGGAAGATCGTCGAGGCGACGGAAGGCAATCTCGGCGCCCATATCCAGACGCTGGAAGAAGCCGGCTACATCGCGGTGGAAAAGGACTTTGCCGACAACCGCCCCCGCACCCGGGTCAAGCTTACCCGCGAAGGCCGCCGCGCCTTCGAGGACTATGTCGGCTATCTCAAATCCATTCTGGAAGGACCGGAATGAAAATGCGGCGCCGGCGCCGCTGGCGCACGCCGCTTCACAACGAAAGCCTGGCCCTGATATCGGACGGCGTGGCGCCGGCTTCGCGCAGCGCCGCCAGCGTCACGGCGTGATCGCGCTTGGAGAATTTCCTCCCGTTCTCGTCCAGCACCAGCTGGTGATGGGCGTAAGCCGGCTCGGCCAGCCCCAGCAGCGCCTGCAGCAGCCGCTGCGGATGGGTGGCGGGCAGGAGGTCTTCGCCGCGCGTCACCAGCGTCACGCCCTGGAAGGCATCGTCCACCACCACGGCCAGGTGATAGGCGGCGGGTAGGTCCTTGCGCGCCAGCACGATGTCGCCGAAGCGCAAGGGATCGACGGGAATGACCTTCCCATGCTCGCGGAAACTGAGCGGACCGGCCCGCACCGCCGCGCGCGCCGCGTCCAGCCGCAGCACATGCGGCTTGTCCGGCGTCGTACCGGCCAAGTGGCGGCAGGTGCCGGGATAGAGAGGGCCATCCGGCCCCGGCCCCGAAGGGGCCGACATGTCAAAGTGCTGCGCCTCCCCCGCCCGCGCGATCTCCTCGGCGATCTCCGCGCGGGTGCAGACGCAAGGGTAGATCAGGCCCATCGCCGTCAGCCGGGCCAGCGCCGCCGCATAGGCGTCGCCGCGGCGCGACTGACGCAGCACCGGCTCGTCCCAGGACAGGCCCAGCCATTTCAGGTCGCGGTAAATCGCCTCAATGAACGCATCCCGGCTGCGGCCCCGGTCGAGATCCTCGATCCGCAGCAGGAAATCGTCGCCCTTCTCATGGGCGAAGATGGCCGCATAGGCATGGCCCAGATGGAGCAGGCCGGTTGGGCTGGGCGCGAAACGGGTGACAATCATCGGGTTATCTGTATCTTCGCCCCCCGGGGCGCGGTCGCGCCCCTTATTATAACTCCTAGATCGCCCGAGGCCGAATGTCTTCGCCTGAGCTCAATGGCCCCCGCCTTGCCCCCGTCAGCGGCACGGCCCGCATGCTGATCGTGCTGCTGCATGGCTATGGCGCGGACGGAAACGACCTGATCGGCCTGGGCCGGGCCTGGCAATCGCGCTTTCCCGACGCTGCCTTCGCCGCGCCCGATGCGCCCGAGCGGGCACCCGGCAGCCCCGGCTATCAGTGGTTCGCCCTGACCAACCTCAATCCGGAGGAAACCGAGCGCGGCGTGGAGGCCGCCGCCCCCGCGCTGGACGCCTTCATTGACGCCGAACTCAAGGCCCAGAATGTGGCGCCGGAAAATCTGGCCCTGCTGGGCTTCAGCCAGGGGGCGATGATGGCGCTGCATGTCGGCCTGCGCCGCAAGGTGCCGCCTGTCAGTATCCTGTCCTATTCCGGGCTGCTGGCCGGGCGGGCGCCCATGCCCGCGCCAGGCGGGGTCTATCCGCCGGTCTTCCTCAGCCATGGCGACAGCGACCAGGTGGTGCCGCCCCAGATGCTTTTCCTGGCGGCGGGCGCCCTGATGCAGATCGGCGCCGAGATCGACTGGCACCTGGCCCGCGAAACCGGCCATGGCATCGACCCGGAAAGCCTGGAACTGGGCGCGCAATTCCTCCGCAACGCCGCGGCCCCCAAGGGGTAACAAAGCCGTCGCACTTAAGCTCTTGAGTGTTTCGCGAATCTCCCACTAGACTTTGTGGGAGAGGAGAGCCGCCTTCACAGGATTCGTTCCGTGCTAGCGCCCAGCGTGACCTCAAGCGCCTGCCCGGCGCTGGTGCTCAATGCCGATTACCGGCCGCTGAGCTATTATCCGCTGTCGCTCTGGAGCTGGCAGGATGCCATCAAGGCGGTCTTCCTCGACCGGGTGAACATCCTGGAGGAATATGACCGCGAGGTGCGTTCGGCGCGCTTCTCGATGCGCCTGCCCTCGGTGGTTTCGCTCAAGACCTACATCAAGCCGGCGCGCCATCCCGCCTTCACCCGTTTCAACGTTTTCCTGCGCGACGAGTTTGAGTGCCAGTATTGCGGCGACGAGAATGAACTGACCTTCGATCACGTCATTCCGCGCAGCCGGGGCGGGCGCACCACCTGGGAGAATGTCGTCACCGCCTGCAGCGCCTGCAACCTGGCCAAGGGCGGCATGATGCCGGCCCAGGCGAAGATGTATCCCCGCAACCGGCCGCATTCGCCGACGGTGAACGAACTGCGCGAGCATGGCCGCAAGTTTCCGCCGAATTACCTGCATGAAAGCTGGGCGGACTATCTCTATTGGGACTCGGAACTGGAACCGTAGAGGCGGGCCCGACGGATCCGCGACGCGAACAAGCCGCGCCCTATATTTTCTCCGACAGCTTGATCGCCACGCGGCAGCCGGCCTTGATTGCCCCGCTCAGCAGCCTGTAGCCGGGAGCTTGCTCGGCACCGTGCTCCAGCGCGGTGTCGCGATGCGCGGCCTCGTCGGCGCGGAAATCCTCCACCGTCGCCTTGAGCGCGGCATCCGTATCGCCCAGGGCGGCGATCTGCCCGGCATAATGTTCGTCGATCACTTCTTCCACGGCGGCGGTGCAGGCGAAGGCCGCCTTCTCGCCCATCAGCGCCGTGGCGGCGCCAAGCGCGAACCCGGCCACCCGCCACACCGGCTCCAGCGCGGTGGGCCGCACCTTGCGTTCATTCACCAGCCTGTCGAACGTCTTCAGGTGCCGCTCTTCCTGCTCGGCCATGTGGCGGATGGTGTCGGCGGCGGCGCTGTGCTTCAGCACCGCCAGCTGGCCCTGGTAGATGCGTACGGCGCCATATTCGCCGGCATGGTCCACCCGGATCATCGCCGCGGTGTCGAGGGCGCCGCCTGGCGCCGCGGGCTTAGGCTTGCGTGGCATCGGGCCTGCCCAGGGCGAACACGGCGATGCCCGCGATCAGGAAGGAGAAAAGCGCGTTCCAGGCCGGCATCACCAGGCCCAGGACATAGACCGGAACGTCGCAGCGCGCTTCCACCGGCATGTTGCTGCCCAGAATATAGGGCCTGTCCACCGTGCAGGCAGCCGGACCGCCGATGACGTGATATTGCACGCCGGTGTGATAGAGCCCGATCAAGCCCGAAGTCGCCACCAGAAGGATCGCGGCCATCACCACCGGCACGGCGAACCGGCGCGGCAGGAAGCCGCCGCCCAGAATGCCGACAAGCGCGGCGGCGATGTGCGGCCAGCGCTGCCAGTGGCACATTTCGCAGGGCTGCAGGCCGCCCAGATACTGAAAGCCCAGCGCGCCCAGCAGCAATGCCAGGGCGCCGGCGCCGACGCCGATCGCCACCCAATCAGCGCGCAAAGATCGCGGAGTCATCATGGAAAGCCTTGAACTCCAGCGCATTGCCGGATGGGTCGAGGAAAAAGAAGGTCGCCTGCTCGCCGGGCAGGCCTTCAAAGCGAATCTGCGGTGCGATGATGAACTTCGTGTTCATGCCGGCAAGCTTTTCCGCCAGCGCCTTCCACGCGTCCATGGAAAGGATTGCGCCGAAATGGCGCACCGGAACTTCCTCGCCGTCAACATGATTATGTTCTTTGTGTCCGGCTTCGTTCGGGCTTAAATGCGCGACGATCTGATGGCCGAAGAAATCGAAGTCCACCCATTCGGCGCTCGAGCGTCCTTCGGGACAGCCGAGCAGGCCGCCATAGAAGGCGCGGGCTTCGGCAAGATCGCGTACCGGAAACGCAAGATGAAAGCGTGGACGTTCTGACATGATTTCCCTGTTCCGCCGCAAGCCTAAGGCCAAGCCCGCAAAAAAGCGAGACACGCAGAAGGCCACCGAATCCCTTCATCTGGCAATCGATGGCGCCCCGGTGGAAGTGAAGCTGCGCCTCAATCCGCGGGCGCGGCGGGTGATCGTCAAGGTCCATCCCGGCACCGGCGAGGTCACGGTGGTGGCGCCATCGCGGCGCGGTCTGAGCCACGCGCTGGAATTTGCCCGCGGCGAGCATGACTGGATCGCCCGCCAGCGCGCGCGCGTGCCCGAAGCGGTGGCGCTCGCGCCCGGCGCGAAGCTGCCCTTTCGCGGCCAGGGCCATGACGTGCGCCACAGCGGCACGCGCGGCCCTTCACCGGTCTGGCGCGACGGCCAGGCGCAGGTGATCTGGGTCACGGGCCGGGCGGAGCACGCGCCGCGCCGCATTCTCGATTTCCTCAAGCGCGAGGCCCGCGCCCTGTGCGAAGCCCAGGCGCTGGCCTATGGCGCCATGATCGGCGTGGCGCCCTCGCGCATCACCATGCGCGACACCGCCAGCCGCTGGGGCTCCTGCTCGGCGGCGCGGGCGATTTCCTTCTCCTGGCGGCTGATTTTCGCGCCCGATTTCGTGCGCGACTATGTCGTGGCGCATGAGGTGGCGCACCTGAAGGAGATGAACCACGGTCCGCGCTTCTGGAAGCTGGTGGAGAAGCTGCATCCGGATTTCAAGAGCGCGCAGGCCTGGTTGCGCACCCATGGCCGCCAGTTGCAGCGCTACAAGGCCTGAGACGCCCGCGCCGTCCGGTAATTTCGCTTCAGCCGCCGAACAGCCCGTTCAGGATCGCCTCGATGGTGCCGGGCTTTTCCGGCTCCCTGGCGGCCGGCACCCCGGTCTCTTCGGGCAGGTTGGCGGCGATGAAGGCGCCCGCCAGCGGCCGCAGCGGCAGGTTCTGCTCCGCCCCGCTCATGAACTCCTGGAAGATGCGCGCCGGCAGCCCGCCGCCGGTGGCGTGCTTCATCGCCGAGGAATCGTCATTGCCGATCCAGACGCCGCAAACCAGGTCGGCGGTGAAGCCGATGAACCAGGCGTCGCGGAAATCCTGGGTGGTGCCGGTCTTGCCGGCCACCGGCCGCGTCCCCAGCGCCGCCGCCTTGGCGGTGCCGGTGGCGACGGTTTCGTGCAGCAGCCGTGTCATGGCGGCGTTGTCCTGCGGGCTCATCACCGCCTCAGGGCGGCGCGCCGGGCGGGCATAGAGAAGCTTCCCCGAAATGGTTCGCACCGTCAGGATGCCGAACGGCGTCACGCCTTCGCCGCCATTGGCGAAGGCGGCATAGGCGCCGGTCAGCTCCAGCGGCGTCACGCCGGACGTGCCCAGCGCCAGCGAGGCCACCGCGTCGAGCGGCGAGGTCACGCCCAGCCGCCGCGCTGTCGCGGCGACGGCGCGCGGGCCGGTTTCCTGGGTGAGCTGCGCCGCGATGGAGTTGGACGACACCGCGAAGGCTTTCACCAGCGGCATGTCGCCCTGATATTCATCCTCGAAATCGGCCGGAGCCCAGTTGCCGATGGTGACGGGGCCGTCATGCATCACATCGTCGGGGGTGCGGCCATGTTCGAAGGCGGTGAGATAGACAAAGGGTTTGAAAGCGCTGCCGGGCTGACGCACCGCGTCGCTGGCGCGGTTGAAGCTGGACTGGGCATAGGAGCGGCCGCCCACCATGGCGCGCACGGCGCCATCGGGCGTCATCGCCACCAGCGCGCCCTGGCCGGCCCGCAACTTCTCGCCGTCGCGGGCCAGGCCCCGGCTCAGCGCCGCCTCCGCCAGCCCCTGCGTTTCCAGGTCGAAGCTGGTTTCCACCACCACCGGTTCGGGGCTGGAACCGATCAGCTCGTTCAACTGCCCGATCACCCAGTCGGCGAAATAGCCCGAACCCGGCGTGGCGCTGGCGCGCATCACCCGCGGACGCGTCTGCGCCGCCGCCAGGCGCGTCTCAAGGTCGATGAAGCCGGAGGCTTCCATCGCCTTCAGCACGGTTTGCGCCCGCGCCTGGCTGGCGTCGGCGTCGGCAAGCGGATTGTACCTGGCCGGCGCCTTGACGCTGCCCGCCAGCATCGCCGCCTCGGTCAGGCCGAGTTCGGAGGCGTGCTTGCCGAAGAATTTCTCCGACGCCGCCTCGATGCCGTAGACGCCGGCGCCGAAATAGACCTTGTTGAGATAAAGGCCCAGGATCTGGTCCTTGCTGTAGCGGGTCTCCAGATAGACGGCGAGCGCCGCTTCCTGCAGCTTGCGCTCGAAGGTGCGGCTCGGCGACAGGAACAGGTTCTTGGCCAGCTGCTGCGTCAGGGTCGAACCGCCCTGCACGACCCGTCCGGTGAGCATGTTGCGGACCGCGGCCCGCGAAAGCCCCATAGGATCGATGCCGAAATGCTAACGGAAGCGGCGGTCCTCGATGGCGATGAACGCGTTGGGAAATAAAAAA
>CAZYGO010000198.1:0-9842 GCA_964647455.1 uncultured Rhizobium sp. | reverse complement strand
AAGGCCGGCAGATGATGATGGTTCTGGCGCCGCGATAGCGGGCCCAGGACCATCCTTCCGCACAAGTGCGGCATCCGGCGGGCGCCGCCTGATGCGCCTTGCTTCAGACGCCGCGCATTGCCTTGTAGACCACGCGGCCGTCATGGATCAGGAACAGTACCTCGACCACGCCAGGCGCCTCCGCTTCCGCGGCATTGACGAAGCCGAAGCTGGCCTTCTCGGCACTGTCGCGAGCGCGCTGCAGGCGGAAAAGATAGGCGCTGCAGCCCTCCGGCGTACCAAGGCATTTTTGGGCCGCTGGATCGAGGCTGTCGAAGGCCGCGCTGTCGCCTGGCGCAAAACGCTCCATCAGGCCCAGATAGGAGAGACGCCGCACGCCAGGGCGGCTGGTATCGAAGCCGAGCTGCGCCAGGTCAGACGCTGCGGTTTCGCCAGGCGTGACCCGCGCATAGGCGGCCTTCAGCGCCGCCAGCGGCACGTCACCGGCGCGGCCTTCGCTTTGCTGCATCCAAAGATTGGTCGCCAGCAGAAACAGCAGCAGCACCGCCGCCGTGCACCAGATACCGAGCCGCCGGCCGAAACGCCGGTCGCCGCGCAGGGAACGCCTTCTGTCCTTCATCGCCGTTAATCGTTAAGTCCACCCGCAAGTTACCGGCCCCCACCCGTCCGCCAAAGCAAACCTCGCATTTACGGTAAATCTCAACAGAGCTTAACGCGCCAAGGCATCGAGTTCGGCGATCAGCGGGTCGCCGAAATAATAGCGGAGTTCCTCGCGGGCGCCTTGGTACAGCGTCAGGCCCGCGCCCGCGCAGATCAGGGAACCATCCGCCAAATCGCCGGCAGGCGCGAGTACGCCCCGCTCGAAGGTGACCGGAAACAGCGTGGACACCAGCGGCTTGATGTCGTGGTAGTCCAAGCCGTTACCGAGCGCATAGGAATGGATCAGGCACCCGCGGCCGGCGCGGTTGCGGAAAACGCAGGCGCCATCAACGATGGCGGTGCGAACATGGGCGCCGCCGGGGAATTCGACATCCTGGACGACGTCATGGGTGAACCATTCCGTCTCTGGCACGCTTACCAGGGCCTTGAAGTCCTGCGGCAGCGCTTTGAGCCGCGACACATTTCCAAGGTCTATGTCCACGCCCCAGGTACAGCAGGAGTCACGGCAAAAGCCGCAGCCCATGCAGGGCTGGAAATAGCGCAGGATGAAAATGCTGCGATCCACCGCCCGCAGGACCGGTCCGCTCCCGCGGCAGGGGTAATCCCGCGACAGGGGGATTGGCGTTGTCACGCGTTGGCGCCCGACAGCACCACGGCCACGGTTTGGTCCTGCATTGCGCCGTCCAGCAACGCGGCCAGGCCGGCAGCGCCGCCCGGCTCCACCGCCAGCTTCAGTTGTTCGCGGGCGAATTCCACGGCGCGGCGCAAGGCGGCGTCATTCACCGTCAGTCCTGGCCCCAGCCGTTCCTTCGCCACGGCAAAGACAATCTCGCCCGGCATGGGCGCCATCAGCGCATCGGCGATGGAAAGCGCGCCGCCCGGCGCCGCCACGCGCCGGCCGGCCGCCAGGCTGCGCTTCATGCCGTCGAAATTCTCTGGCTCCACCGTGCGCACGGTTGCGGTTCCATACAGCCCTAACGCCGTGCCGCTGGCCAGGCCGCCGCCGCTGCAAGGGACGACGACCGTATCAAACTGCACACCCAGGCGCGCGGCATCCTCGGCGATTTCAAGCCCCACGGTACCCTGCCCCGCAATCACCTCCGCTTGATCAAAAGGCTTGATCAGAACGGCGCCCCGTTCGGTGCAAATTCGGGCGGCAATAGCCTCGCGATCGTCGTTGCGGCGGTCATAGAACACCACCTCGGCACCATAGGCGCGCGTGCCGGCCAGCTTTTGTGGAGGCACGTCCGCCGGCATCACGATAAGAGCCGGGGCCCCGAAAAGGGCGGCGGCGGCGGCAACGCCCTGGGCATGATTGCCGGAGGAAAAGGCGACCACCCCCGCCCGCAGCTGCTCCGGCGAAAGCTGGGCCACGGCATTGCAGGCACCACGGAACTTGAAGGAGCCGGTGCGCTGCAAGGTCTCGAGCTTGAGGAAAACGCGCCCGCCGGTCAGCGCGCCCAGAACCGGGCTTTCCACCAGGGGCGTGCGCACCGCATACGGCTTGATGCGGCGGGCGGCGGCCTCGACATCGGCAAGCGTGGGGTTCATGCCGCCAGCACCAGGGCTTCGATCAACTCACCATAGCTCAGGCCGGCTTCGGCAGCCGCAGCGGCAAATCCGGCGTCCGGCGTGATGCAGGGATTGGCGTTGATTTCCAAAATCAGCGGCATGCCGTTTTCATCGATCCGAAAATCCACCCGGGCGAAGCCGGTGAGGCCGAACAGCGGCCAGACTTTCTCGCAGGCCCGGCGTAACGCCGCTGCCAGCTCCGGTTCCTCCCGTTCCACTCCGAAATGCCGCACCGTGCCGTTCCAGCCGCTGGAGTCTTCCTCCCACTTGGCGTCATAACCGACGATGCGCGGCTTGCCCACCGGCCAGCGCTCGAAACGCATCTCCGCCATGGGCAAGACACGGCCGTTAAGGATGGCGATGTTGAACTCCCGCCCTGGAATGAAAGCTTCGGCGAACCAGGCGCCGCCATGCATGGCGCAGCAGGCCTGGGCGCGGGCGATTACCGCCTCCCGCCCCTGCACCACGCAGCCGTCATCGAGCCCCAGCGAAGCATCTTCCACGGTCGATTTGACGATCCAGAGGCGCTCATCCAGCCCGGGCCAATCCGGGGCGAGGCTCCAGTCCGGCGTTGCCAGCCCGGCCGCCCGCAATAGCGTCTTGGTCCGGGGCTTGTCGTTGGTGAGAGCCATGGCTTCGGCCCCGACGCCGGTGAAGCGCCAGCCCAGCGCCGCCAGGGCATGAGGGGCCTGTGGCGCCAACCGCCCCAGGCCATCCACCCCTTCCACCAGATTGAAGACGATGTCGGGCGCGTTACCAGCCAGCAGCGCTTCAAGCCCCCTCCGGTCCTTGACGTAGCTGGCGCGGCTGGCGACATGTCCCCGCGCGGCAAGCGCTGCCTCGACGGCTTCCGCCGCGATCAGCGTATCCTGTTCCTCGGGTGGCGCGTCCGGAGCGATGGCGGAATGCAGCACCAGCACTTTCACGGGGCTTCCCCTGGGGCACGCAATTCCGGATGGCGGAGCAAGAAGGAGTCGAGAAAGGCGCCGATCAGGCCGTTATAGGAAAACCCCTCGAAATCGGCGATGAAGCAGAGATCGGAATAGCCAGGCCGGATTCCGGCAAGCGGGTTGACCTCGATGAAGCGCGGCTCACCATCGTCTCCCTGCCGGATGTCGCAGCGGCCGCCGTCGCGGCAGCGCAATGCCCGCCATGCCGCGAGCGCCACGGCAGCGGCAGCGGCGGCTTCCGGCCCGGTGGCACGATGAATGGTAAGCTTGCCTTCCCACTGCTCCTTGTTTTCCAGCCCATAGCCATGGCCGACAAAGGATTCGCCGGGCACGATTTCCATCACGCCAAGCACCTTCGCCTCGGCGCCGGTGCCCAGGATGCCAACGGTGAATTCGCGTCCAGGCAGGTATTCCTCCACCAGAACCGGCTGGCGGAAGCGACATAACAGTTGGCGCGCCACCCGGCCCAGATCGGCGGCGTTCTCGACGCGGGACTGCCCGTCCACGCCCTTGCCGGATCCCTCCGAATTGGGCTTGAGAAAAAGCGGAAACGGCAGCGTCACCCGCGCAATGTCGGCTTCGCTTTCAATCACGGCGAAATCCGCCACCGGCACGCCGGCGTCACGGACGACACGCTTGGCCATGGCCTTGTCCAGCGCCAGCGCCAGGGTCAGAGGCTCGGAAAAGACATACGGAATATCGAACGCTTCCAGCAAGGCGGGAACCTGCGCCTCGCGGGCGACGCCCTTGAGACCCTCGCAAATGTTGAAGACGCAATCCCAGCGCGCGCCACCAGCCAGCGCCGCCGTCAGCGCCCGCACCCCGCCGATGCGCTGCGGCCGATGACCCAGAGAGGCAAGCGCCGCGCAGACCGCGGCGATGGTCTCCTCGGCATCGAATTCCGCCGTGTCCTCCTCGGTATAGCCCAGCACACGATAATCGTCGCGCAGATCATAGGTGACGCCGATGCGCATCAGCGCCCCAGCGCGCCGCCGGGGTCGGGATACCGGTGTATCTTGCCCTCGAAGTTGCGCAGCAGCAGGAAATCGCCGTCACGGCCGGCGACAGGATCGGGCGCCAGCTGGATCTTACCGCCACCACCGGGCGCGTCGATGCAGAACATCGGTGTGGCATAGCCGGTGGTGTGACCGCGCAGGGCCGCGACAATCTCCAGGCCTTTTTCGACACTGGTACGGAAATGGGCCGAGCCCCGTATGGGATCGCACATATAGAGGTAATAGGGCCGAATCCGGTTTCTCAGCATTCCATGCATCAGCGACGTCATCACCGCCGCGTCATCATTGACGCCCTTGAGCAGCACGGTCTGGCCGCCCAGGGGAATGCCGGCATCCGCGAGGCGCGCGGCGGCTTCCGCCGCCTCGGGCGTGAGTTCGGCGGGGTGGGTAACATGGACGCTCATCCACAGCGGATGGTGCTTCTTCAGCACCCGCGTCAGGCCGCGGGTAATGCGCTGCGGCAGTACCATCGGCATCTTGGTGCCGAGGCGCAGGAACTCGATGTGCCGGATGGCGCGAAGCCGGGTCAGCAACCAGTCCAGCTTGTCGTCGGACAGGGTCAACGGATCGCCCCCCGACAGCAGCACGTCGCGCACCTCGGTATGCGCTTCCAGATAGGCCAGGGCCGCTTCCCAGTTTCGGGTCGAGAAGCCATATTCACCGCCGGGGTTGCCGACCATGCGGGAGCGCGTGCAATAGCGGCAATAGGTCGAGCAGGTGCCAGTGGCCAGGAAAAGAACCCGGTCGGGATAACGGTGCACCAGGCCGGGCACCGCGGTATCGTGGTCTTCGCCCAGCGGATCGTCCGCCTCGCCGGGTGAAAAAAGATATTCGCCGCCGGTGGTGATATGGGTCCGCCGCAGCGGCTCGGCGGCGTCCTCGAGCCCCATCAGCCCCGCATAATAGGGCGTGATCCCGAGCGGAAGGGCGCCGCTGTGGCGGGCGACGGCCTCCCGCTCGTCCTCCGAGAGGCAGAAGATGCGGGACAGATCGTCCAGGGAGCGGATGCGCGCCCGCATCTGCCAGCGCCAGTCGTTCCATTCCGCCGCGCCCGTGCCGGGAAAGAAACGGCGGTAAAAGGCGCGGCTGCTATTCGAGATGGGAAAAATCTGGACGGGTTTTTTCGCCGGCACTTCCGTGACCGGCGTTTCCGCCATGGGCAACTGGGCAATGCGAAATCTGGCACGACGCGCGGCTTGGAGACCCATAGGCCCGGCACGCTCTCCAACAGCAGGCACTCGGCGAACGCCCCCGCGGCATCCATGCGCGCGCGTGCTGTCGCAGCGATATTTCCAGCTATGCCGGTGTTGTCAAGGGAGCGCCCGGCATCAACGCCCAGACGCGGTAACGCGATAAATCGTTACCGCGGTCTTCTGGCCGCGCGAATAGTTGAAGCCGCTGACGGTCTGCTGCGGAACGGCGTCGGCCTCCTTTTCGGCCAGCCGGGCCAGGAAGGCACCTTTCTCCCGCGACTCGATCAGGGCCAGTCCGCCGTTCCGGGCCGCAATGTCAGCGGCACCAGCGCCATCGGAAAGGCCGAGATCGGGGCCGAGCGCGAACAGCATGCTGGGCTCCTCATAGCCCGCCAGTACCGGCGGCGGGTCGCCGGCCCTTGCCTGCAGGCGGACCTGCGCCGCAAGGCGCGTCGTCAGCCACAATTGCTGCAGCCTTGGGCCTGCGCCGGCCGACAGCGCGGGAAGCAATGTCAGCGCGGCGGCCAGCGAGAGGCCAAGCGCCCAGCCGCGCCTGCCAAAAGCGAACAGGCCCAGCGCCGCCAGCGCCAGCAGGCCGCCGGCGGCCGCTACAGCCCAGAGCCAAATGATATCGCCGTCACCATAGAGTCGGGGCAGAATCGCCAACCCCACCACGATGGCGGCCGCGCCGATGAAAAACTGCACGCCCGAGAACCCTGCGGCGAGCTTCTCCCACAAGGCGGGCGCGGGCCCGGTGATCCATGCCCCAGCCAGGATCGACATTGCCGGATAGGCCGAGATGACATAGTGCGGCAACTTGGTGGGCACCGCCTCGACCAGCAGCCACCACCCGGCGGCCCAGACCAGCAGGAAGCGGATCACGGTTTCCTGGCGGCGGGGGATGGCGGCAGCGATGCCCGGCGCCACGAACAGAATGGCCGGCCAGAAGGCCACCGCCGAAAGAGCCAAGAAGTAGCCCGGCCAGGCTCCATGGCTTTCTTGCCCGCCCGCCAGCTTGGCCGCAAAATCGTTGCCTAGGGACTGGGCAAAGAATTCGCCATGGCTCGCCATGGCGATGGCGATCAGCCAGGGCAGCACGATGGCCAGCAGTACCGGCACCCCCAGCAGCGGCTGGAAACCCGCCAGCCAGCGGACACGGCGGTCCCAGAGACAGAGCGGGATCAGGGTCACGGCAGCCAGCGCCGGGGCTACCGGGCCCTTCACCAGGATGCCCAGCGCCAATGCTGCCCACCCTGCCAGTACCAGCGCGGTGGAAGGCTGGGGAGCCTCCGGTTCGCGCGCGGCACGGTAGACCCGCAGCAGAACGCCCTGCATGGCGGTGGTGCAGGCCAGCAGCACCGCGTCGGTGGTGGCGATGGTCGCTTCCGCCGCCAGCAGCAGGGTGCCGGCCAGCAGCGCCCCCGCCAGGAAAGCCACCTCCGCGCCCAGCATGGCGCGGGTACACCAGACCGTCAGCCACACCGCCAGCACCGCGCCCAGCAGCGAAGCCAGGCGGTAGGTCCAGATCTGTCCGGTGCCGACGAACGGCGCCGCCGCGGCGGTGGTGGCCGATTGCAGCCAGTAGATGCCGACCGGCTTCTTGTAGCGGGGAACATGGCCCAGCCGGATATCCACGAAGTTTCCGGATTCCAGCATCTGGCGGGAAGACTGGGCGAAGCGGCTCTCGTCCCGGTCCAGGGCGGGAAGGCTGACGATGCCGGGCAACCAGAGCGCCAGGCACAGCAATGTCAGCACCGGCAGGGGATGACGGCTCAAAAAACCAGGAATCCGCCCTCCCGACCGGGCCGGGGCCGCACCTTTCGTTCCGGTTTCGGTTTCCGCCATAAGGTCTGTATAAGGCTCGTCCTATCTCGCGGGAAGCGCATCTGAATGGCTGTGGAAGTATCGGTCGTGGTGCCGGTGAAGGACGAAGCGGCCAACGCCGGCCCGCTGGCGCGGGAAATCGCCGTCGCCTTGGCCGGTGAAAAGCCGCATGAGATCATCTTCGTCGATGACGGTTCGTCAGACGGCACGGCAGAGGCGCTGCTGGCCCTCAAGGCGGAAATCCCTGCCCTGCGCGTGCTGCGTCACGGCCGCAACCTGGGCCAGAGCCGCGGGATCTGGACCGGGGTGCATGCCGCCCTTGGCAACGTCATCGTCACCCTGGACGGGGACGGCCAGAATGACCCCGCCGACATCCCCAAGCTGCTGCGGGAACTGGAAGCCGAGCCGGCAGTCGGCCTGGTTTCGGGGGTACGGACCAAGCGCAAGGACACGTTCAGCCGCCGGCTGGCGTCCCGCTTCGGCAACGGCTTGCGCAACTGGATATTGAAGGACGGCGCCGCCGACACCGGCTGCGGCCTCAAGGCGATCCGGCGCCAGGCCTTCCTCGCCCTGCCCTATTTCGATCACTTCCACCGCTTCCTGATCGCGCTCGTGCAGCGCGAAGGCTGGCAAACGCGCTTCGTGCCGGTCAACCACCGTCCCCGCCTGGCCGGACGCTCGAAATATACCAATCTGGGGCGCCTCCTGGTCAGCATCAGCGACCTTCTGGGCATGCGCTGGCTGATGAAGCGTCACGGCGGCCCCGTGGAAACCCGGGAATTGTGACATGGGCTATCTGACCCACCTCTACCAGTCGGCAATGCAGCCGCCCTATGAGATCGTCTGGGCGCTTTTCGGTTATGCCGGGGCGGCGATCTTCGGCGTGCGCTTCCTCATCCAGTGGATCACCAGCGAAAGGAAGGGGCATAGCACCATTCCGATTGCGTTCTGGTACTGCAGCCTTGCCGGCGGCCTGATTTCGTTCATCTATGCCATACACCAGTCGGCCTGGCCGCTGGTGCTTCAGCAGGCCCTGCCGCTGCCGATCTATGCCCGCAACATCTGGATGATCTATCGCGACCGGCGGCGGGGCGAATCCGTGTAGACTGGCCGGGCAATTGGGGGCTTGGCATGGGCGCCTTTCCGCTGCTTTTTCTCGCGCTGGGTTTCTACAACCTGCTGGCCTTTGGCGGCCAACTGGCAGGTCAGGCCGATACAACCGCCCTGCTGAACGAGGGCTTCGGCGTCAAACTGCCTTCAGGCGATATCTGGCATTTCACCTGGTCTGACATCTTCGTCGCGGCCTGCCTTTGCCTGCTGTTCGCGGAAATGGTGAAGGCGACGCGCACCGGCCGGTCCGAAATCCTCAACCACGCCTTTTCCACCCTCACCTTCGTCGCGACGCTGGTCGAGTTCCTGCTGCTCAAGGGCTTCGCCACCACCGCCTTCTTCCTGCTGGTGGCGATGACGCTGTTCGACGTGGTGGCAGGCTATACCATCTCGCTTATTGCCGCCCGGCGCGACCTGACGATTCCGGAGCGCGAATAGCCTGGAAATCCAAAGGTTTGGGGGACCTGCAGGGGAGGCTTGCGGTCGGCTCCGGGCCGGTATATTCCCCGACCCTCCTGGGCTGGACAGGTGGCCGAGTGGTTGAAGGCGCACGCCTGGAAAGTGTGTAACGGTGAAAGCCGTTCGAGGGTTCGAATCCCTCTCTGTCCGCCATTCTGTCAATTTATGCTAATAAAATCAGATACTTAGACTTCTGGCCCAACCCTGCCCCCAACCCTTCCCATGTTGGCCGCTAAGGCATTGATCCGCTAGGGAAGCCGCTCACAGGCCGCCCGATCTGGCGGGCATTCGGGCCAGGCGGCCATGAAGCTGGCCGCCCTGAGCAAGCTTAGCGAGTCAGGCTTGATCGAAAACACCGACGGGAACACCGATTTTCTGATGGTCTTTCAGATAGTGAAGGAAAGAGCGGCGATGGGGAGAGCGCGACTCCCAAACAGCCATGCCCCCCTGCGCCTTCCGAAAGACCGTTTCTGCCCCATATTCATAGAGGCCAGCTTCCATGCCATCAGGCTCCATCCACAACGCAAGCTCTTTGGCGCCCTGAAGGGGGGGATGCGCTCCCGCCCACCCAGTCGGCATTGGGTATCTGTTAATGAAGGCGTTGGTGGCGAGGCGCCATAGAGTGTCCGGCGTTAGCTCCCGTCGCACCAATGCGGCCCGCTTAAGCTCCGAGGTAGTGGTCTCGGCAGGGAAGTAAAGGGTGACAGGCATCCCCTCCAAGCCCAGCGCGACCAAAAGCGGGTGGAAATCAATGTCCCCTGCGATGAGGTGGGCTTCGTCCATATTGCGCCTGAAGGCTTGGGTAAGCATCCCTACGGCGATGGCGACATCAACCTTCTTTTGGCCGCGAGATTGCTTGCGACCGCCCCCCTTCTGCCGCACATCGCCTTCGTAAACTTCGAAGCGATCAAGTAGTTCGATACTTTCCAACGTGGCGCGTTTATGCGCAGTGCGAGCCAACCAAGCTTCTTCTGTTTCGCCGCGATCCTGAATGGGGATGGCGTCATAATAAAAAACCTTGTCCATGCCCTCGCTGAATATCCGAAGCTTCCCATAGT
>CAZYGO010000197.1:0-6067 GCA_964647455.1 uncultured Rhizobium sp. | reverse complement strand
ACCAGCGCCGGCCTTCGGCGCCAACTGGCGCAGCGCGCCTTTGCCCGCACCGCCGCCTATGACGCCGCCGTCTCCAACTGGTTCGCCGGCGAGCTCGAGAAGGACGGGGTGACGGAACCGCCACGCCGCCGCACGCAAGGGGGATTGCTGCGCCAGTCGTTGCGCTATGGCGAGAACCCGCACCAGAAGGCGGCCTTCTATGTCGACGGTTCGGCCCGCCCCGGCGTGGCGACGGCGAAGCAGCTGCAGGGCAAGGAACTCAGCTACAACAATATCAACGACACCGACGCGGCGTATGAGTTGGTGGCCGAGTTCGACCCCAAGGACGGTCCCGCCTGCGCCATCATCAAGCACGCGAACCCTTGCGGCGTCGCGCTGGGCAGGACGCTCAAGGATGCCTATCTGGCGGCGCTGGCCTGTGACAGCGTCTCGGCCTTTGGCGGCGTGCTGGCCTTCAACCAGACCCTGGACGGCGAAACGGCGGAAGAGATCGGCAAGATCTTCACCGAGGTGATCATCGCCCCCGACGCCGACGAGGATGCGCGGGCCATCCTGGCGGCGAAGAAGAATCTGCGCCTGCTGGCGGCGGGCGGCCTGCCCGACCCACTGGCGCCGACCCTGACCTATCGCACCGTGGCGGGGGGCTTCCTGGTGCAGGGCCGCGACAATGGCCGCGTCACCCGCGAGATGCTGAAGGTGGTGACCAAGCGCCAGCCGACAGAGCAGGAGGTGAAGGACATGCTGCTGGCCTTCACCATCGGCAAGCACGTCAAGTCCAATGCCATCGTCTATGTGAAGGACGGCTCGACCGCCGGCATCGGCGCCGGCCAGATGAGCCGCGTGGATTCCGCCCGCATCGCCGCCGCCAAGGCGAAGGAGGCGGCCAGGCTGGCCGGCTGGGCTCAGCCGCGTACCATCGGATCGGCCGCGGCCTCGGAAGCCTTCTTCCCGTTCCCCGACGGGTTGCTGACGGTGGCGGAAGCCGGCGCCACAGCGGTGATCCAGCCCGGCGGCTCGGTGAAGGATTCAGACGTGATCGCGGCGGCCGACGAAGCCGGCCTGGCGATGGTATTCACGGGAATGCGGCACTTCTTGCATTAACTCCCTGCGCCTTACGCACGCGACGGCCGCGGTTTAAATGCTGCAGGCCCTTCGTCTATTTGAAAACTTCATCTTTCCCGACACCCCAGACGCGATCCTTGTCGATCCAGCCCTTCAGGCCGGGCGCGGAAATGCGGCAGGAGCGGATGGCACAGGCTTCCAGCTTCGCCGTGGCCCCCGGCATCGCATAGGCCACCAGTTTCGCGCGCGGTTCGGGATCGGACCACAGGCCTACCCGGTCGCGTCCCGTCACCAGCACAGTGCGCTGGTCGGAAAGCATGGAAGCGCTCATCCAGCCGACCGTGCCGTCCGCCGCCTTGACGCGCCGCCAGACGTCATATTGCGCGATGACCTGAAACGGATAGCCCTTGTGCTTGTAGACCCAGAGAATGCGGTGCTGGAACGAGGGGCCTTCCCGCAGATAGGCCTTGTCGCTGCGCTGGCTGACATAACGCGCGGGAGCGGCCAGGACAGGCACACACACCAGTCCAAAAATCAGGACGGACAAAAGGCGTTTCATCGAATCATCCCTGTTGACAGGGGTAACTCAGCCCAGATTGCGCTTCAACAGATCGAACAGCTTGGTGAAATGCCGTTCCGACGCCGCCCGGTCATAGACCGGCCGCCCCGGCACGCTCCATCCATGCTTCGCCCCTTCATAGACCTCGCTTTGATAGGTCCCGCCCCAGCCTTTCAGGGCGTCGTCCAGCTTTTCGATGGCAGCGGGTGGCATGGACTGATCCTCCACCGCGTGGCCGAAATAAAGTTCCGCTTTCACTGTCGGCAATTCGGTATGTGGGCTGTCGGGCGCCTCGGTCGCCAGATGGCCGCCATGAAAGGAAGCGGCGGCAGCCACGCGCCCGGGGGCGGCAGCGGCAGTGCGCAGGGCGAATTGGCCGCTGAAGCAATAGCCCACCACAGCGATCCGGCCGCCTTCCACCTGCGGCAACGTTTCCAGGAATTCGGCATAGGCGGCACCGTCGCGGCGCATCTGGTCCGGGTTCACCGCCGCCAGCAGGTGCGAAAGACGGCGCAGGGTGGCGGGGCTGCTGGTGTCGGGCTCGCCTGGCGGCATGATCGGCAGGGTATCGGTGCGATAGAAGATGTTAGGCATCAGCACGGCGTAACCCTCCGCTGCCACGCGCCGCGCCATCGCCCGGTTGGCGGGCCTTATGCCCCAGACATCGGTGAAGTAGAGCACACCCGGCCAGGCATGCCCGTCGTCCGGCGTGCAAAGGAAGCCTTCGGCCATGCCGTCGGCGCCGGCCACCTGCAGTTGCCGTTCCGCCATGGCTAATCCCGCTTCTGTTCGTAGACCACCGTGTTCCAGTAACGCGCGCGGTGGCTGCCTTGCTTCACGAAGCCCCGCTGCGTCAGCACCCGCCCGATCATCCAGTTGAAATAGCCATGCGCCACCAGCGCCACCGCGCCCTCGGCGCGGGCGCGCGCCACCAGGATATCGGCGGCCCGTTCGGCCCGCCGCCGGGCGGCGAACCAGCCCTCGATGCGCGGCGAAAAACCCATGTGCCAAAGAAGCCGCGAGACCACCGCCCAGCTCGGCACCCCCATCTTGAGGAAGGGGATGGGCGGGCTGGCCAGCGGTGCCTCGGCAAAAAGCGGATCGCGCAGCGGCGTGACATGTGGCGCCAGCGCCTTGGCGCTCTGATGGCTGCGGGGCCGGTCGCTGGCGAACACCGAAGCCAGTTCGCGTCCCAGTTCGGCCAGTTCCTGCGGCGGCAGGCTGGCGGGATCGAGGCCTGCCGCTTCATAGGCGTCGATATAGTAGCCGAAGCCGCGATGGCTGGTGCGCGGCGACAGGGCGATATGGGGACGGCCGTGCCTGACCAGGATGATCCGCATGTTGTCTCGCCGGTCGGCCTCTTTTGCAGCATGGGGAATCGATCGATTCCCGCCAGCCGACACGTTAACGCGGCACAAGGAATTGGGCCGCTCCTGCCCATGGGTTCAGCGTCATGCCCAGCAAATAGGCAGGTACGTGTTGCATTGCAACAACGCCGACTTAAATCCCGCCAAACAGGCCGGAAAACCCGGTCAAAAACCAGATTGTCATATTGAACGTAGGCGCTCCAGGCCGGATTTTTCGGCCAACCCGGCCCTGCGCCGGCTCACGCGCCGAAGCGGCGTGTCCAAAGAGAGGATATGAAATGAAGAACCTGACCAAGACGCTGCTGGGCGCGCTGGCCATTGCCGGCGGCTTCGCCGGGAACGCCTACGCGCAGGATGCGGCCCCGACCTTCAGCCTGTCGGGCGTCGCCACGGTGCAAAGCGATTATCGCTTCCGCGGCATCAGCCAGAACAGCAAGGAATTCACGCCGGAAGCGTCGCTGACCCTGAGCGGTCCGGACGGTTTCTATGTCAGCGCCTGGTCGGCCAAGACCAACTGGGGCGGCAACAACCCCTCCTTCGAGCTTGACCTGTATGGCGGCAAGCATTTCGACCTGGGCGGCACCGACCTCAATGTCGTCGCCTATTACTATGCCTATCCCGACTTCAAGACGACCGGTTCGGCCGCCAGCTTCTATGAGACCCAGGTCCAGCTGACCCATGCCTTCGGTCCCCTCACCATCATGGTGCAGGGCGCCTGGTCGCCGACCTTCAGCCTGGGTGGCGGCAATGGCTGGTACACCTCGGGCACGGCCACTTATGCCGTTGCCGACTGGCTGAGCTTCAGCGGCACCGTCGGTCACCAGTGGGTCGATGCCGCGCCCAGCGACTACACCCATGCCGATATCGGCGCCACCGCCACCTGGCACGCCTGGAGCCTCGACGCCCGTTATGTCACCACCGACATCGGTAACGCCGCCTGCTCCGGCTTCTGGATGGCCACCCCGAACGCCTGCTCGGGCGGCTTCGTGGCGACGCTGAACCTGAACGTCAGCGACCTGCTCAAGTAAGAGCGGTCCCTGAGAAACGCAAAGCCCGCGGGGAAACCCGCGGGCTTTTCGCTTTCTAGGTGCCCAGCAGCTCGCGCACTTTCCGCGCCACGCCCTCGAAAGAATAGGGCTTGAGGAAGAAATGCGCTCCACACAATTCCTCGGCAGCGACGGTCTTGCCCAGATCGCCCGTCGCCAGCACGACCGGCAGCCCCGGCCGGTGCTCCGCCAGCCAGCCCGCCAGGCCCAGGCCGTCCATCGGGCCCGGCATGCGGACATCGCTGAAGACCAGGGCGACGGAAGGCACCGCCCGCAGCACCTCGATCGCCTCCTCGGCGTCGCAGGCTTCGATCACCAGGAAACCGCAATCCTTCAGGTGATCAGCCACGGCCATGCGAATGACCAGCTCATCGTCAACCACCAGGATCGTCGGCATTGGCCCTTCGCCAGACATGCTTGCCCCCGCCAGAAGGCAAACGCGCCCGCAACCGTCCGGTTCCGTACAGATTCAAGCGATCAGCGCGAGTTGAAGCTGCGCCATGTCGAAGGGTTTGGTGAGGTGGGTAACCCTGCCAGCCAAGGCATCTCCCTCCTCCGCCTCGGTGGAATAGCCTGAGGCGATGATGACCTTGAGATCGGGTCGCCGGCGCAGCGCTTCCTCGACCAGCTGGCGGCCATTCATGCCGGGCAGCCCCAGATCGGTGAGCAGGATCGCGATCTGCGGATCGCCGGCCAGAAGCGCCAGCGCCTCTGCGCCGTCGCCAGCCTCGACCGTGCCGTAGCCAAGCTGGTCCAGCATGTCCACCGTGGTCATGCGGATCAGGACGACATCCTCGACAACCAGCACCTTGCCGCCGCGCGCCGCCGCCTGCGGCGCCGCCGCCGGCGCGGTGATGGCGCCGCGGGCGGTGCCGGCAAAGACGCCGCGCAGCTTCCGTGCGAGCTCGTCCTTGCGGTAGGGCTTGGAGAGCAGCAGGGCGTCGTCATCCAGCTTGCCGTTATGGACGATGGCGTTCTGGGTATAGCCGGAGGTGTAGAGCACCCGCACGGCGGGATATTTTTCCTGGGCCCGACGCGTGAATTCACGGGTATGCAGCGCGCCCGGCATGACCACATCGGTGAAAATCAGATCGGGCTTTTCCTTTTCCAGCAGGGACAGGGCGCTTTCGGCATCGCCCGCCTTGGAAACGCGATAGCCGAGCTCGCTCAGCATATCCACAACGGCGGCGCGCACGCCCTCGTCATCCTCCACCACCAGGATATGCTCGCTGCCGCCCTGCAGCATCTGGCCGGCGGATTGCTCCAACGTGTCCCGTTCCCGCCGTGTCCGCGGCAGATAGAGCTTGATGGTGGTGCCATGGCCGGGTTCGGAATAGATCTTGATATGGCCGCCACTCTGCTTGGCGAAGCCGTAAGCCTGGGCAAGCCCAAGGCCGGTGCCCTTGCCTTCCGGCTTGGTGGTGAAGAAGGGCTCGAAAACCCTGGCCATCACCTCCGGCGTCATGCCGGTGCCGGTGTCCGACACCGCCAGCATGACATATTGGCCCGGCATCACTTCGTCATGGACCGTGGCGTAGGCGTCATCGAGATAGGCATTGCCCACTTCCAGGGTGAGCTTGCCCCCATCCGGCATGGCGTCGCGGGCGTTGATGGCGAGGTTGAGGACAGTGTTCTCGACCTGGGTGGGATCGGCGAGGGTATTCCACAGGCCGCCGGCGATCACGGTCTCCACCTCGATGCGCTCACCCAGGGTACGGCGCAGCAGGTCGGTCATGTCGCGTATGATGCGGCCCAGATCGATCGAACGGGGGTCGAGCGCCTGGCGGCGGGCGAAGGCCAGTAGCTGGCCGGTCAGCCGCGAACCGCGCGTCACCGCCCCAATGGCGTTCTGCAGGCGCTGGCGCAGGCCGGGATTGGCGGCGGCCTCCGCCCCGGCGGCCGCCAGATCGAGGTTGGCGCTGATGATCTGCAGCAGATTGTTGAAGTCGTGCGCCACGCCGCCGGTGAGATGGCCGACGGCCTCCATCTTCTGCGCCTGGCGCATGGCGGCTTCCGCGCGCACGCGCGTGGTG
>CAZYGO010000196.1:0-6631 GCA_964647455.1 uncultured Rhizobium sp. | reverse complement strand
GCTGCCGGTGTTGGTGCTTCTCCTGGCGCGGGCCCGCGATCCGCGGGCTCTCCAGCCCATGTCCGAACAGGGCACCGAAGCATTGCAACCAGTACCGGAATCCGGCACTTAGGGGCGAGGCCCGTCGGGCCGCCCGAGTTTCTTTGTTTGGTCGCACGGCCGGACGGAAAACCGCGGCGTCATTGTGTTTCCAGTGCCGCCGCCGCACTTTCCCTGGCCGATGCTCCGGAGTCGAGATGCGTGTCCTGATCGCCCCCTCCATCCTCTCCGCCGATTTTTCCCGGCTCGGCGCCGAGATCGAGGCCGTCGAGGCCGCGGGGGCCGACTGGATTCACGTCGATGTCATGGACGGCCATTTCGTCCCCAACATCACCATCGGCCCGGCCGTGGTGAAGGCGCTGCGGCCCCACGCGAAAAAGCCGTTCGACGTGCATCTGATGATCGCGCCGGTGGACCCCTATGTGGAGGCATTTGCCCAGGCCGGGGCCGACCACATCACCGTCCATCCCGAGGCCGGGCCGCACATCCACCGCACGTTGCAGCTGATCCGCGGCCTGGGGAAAAAGCCCGGCGTGGTGCTCAACCCCGGTACGCCGATCGAGGCCATCGACAACCTGATGGACCTGGTGGACCTGGTCCTGATCATGAGCGTCAATCCCGGCTTTGGCGGCCAGTCCTTCATCGACAGCCAGCTCAGGAAGATCGAGGCGGCGCGCAAGCGCATCGACGCCAGCGGCCGCGACATCGCGCTGGAAGTCGATGGCGGCATCAATCCCGACACGGCCCGCCGCGCCGTCGCCGCCGGTGCCACCGTGCTGGTGGCGGGCACCGCCGTCTTCCAGGGCGGGCCTTCCCGCTATGGCGCCAACATCGCCGCCCTGAAGGGCTGAGCGGTGAGGGGGACCGCGCTCCTGCCGCTGCTGCCGGAACTGGCGGGCGCAGGCGCCGTCCGCGTGCTGACGCCGCTGCGCGTAGCCTGGCGCCGCAACTGGTTCTATCGCCGGCTGCTCCAGGGCCAGCTCACCGACCATTTCGCCCATCACCCGCATGACGCCCTGCCGCGGCGGCTCGAGGACGCCGACGGCCTCCTGCGCGGGCGCTTCCGCTTCCATGGCGAGACGGTGGAGGCAAGGGACGGCGTCTCGGTCTTCGACATGCCGCCGCCCAGCCCGCACTGGCAGGCGGCGCTGCATGGCTTCGACTGGCTGCCGGCCCTGTCCACCGCCGGCGGCGAGGCGGCGCGCAAGCTCGCCACCAACCTGATCGCGCAATGGATCAAGCGCAACGGCGCCTATTCGGAGCCGGTCTGGTCGCCGCAGATCATGGGACGGCGCCTGATCCACCTCTTCAGCCATGGCCGCCTGGTGATTCCCAATTCCGAGATGACCTGGCGTTCCAGGCTGTTCGTCTCGCTGCGCGAGCAGGCCAGGATGCTGGAACGGACCTGGCGCGAGGCGCCGGAAGGGTTGCCGCGGCTGCAGGCGGCGGCGGCGCTGGCGCTGTCCGGCGCCTGCATGCAGGACGGTTCGCACCGGCTGGACAGCGGGCTCAAGGCGCTGGAAGGCGAAGTGGAGTTTCAGATATTGCCGGATGGCGGCCATCTCAGCCGCTCGCCGGAGGCGCTGCTCTCGGCCTGGCGGCACCTGGTGATGGTGCTGGAAACGCTGGCGGCGCTCAATCTCGAACCGCCGCACACCATCCGCAACGCCGCCGACCGCATCGCCACCATGGTGCGCTTCTTCCGTCATGGCGACGGCGCGCTGGCCCTGTTCCAGGGCGGGCTGGAGAACGATCCGCGGGTGGTGGCGGGCCTGCTGGCGCAGGACGAGGTGCGCGGCAACCCGTTCCACCATGCCCGCCATTCCGGCTATCAGCGCCTGGCGGTGGGCCGCACCCTGGTGCTGATGGATGTCGGCAAGGTGCCGCCCGGTGCCTATGCCCTGGGTGCCCATGCCGGCTTCCTGGCCTTCGAGTTCAGCTCCGGCGACAGCCGGGTGGTGGTCAATTGCGGCGCCGGCGGCCGGCTGCACCGCCCCTGGAACGCGGCGCTGCGGGCCACGGCCGCCCATTCCACCGTCACGGTGGGCGATACCTCCAGCGCCGCCATCCTGCCGGCCGGACTGGCGCGCGACCTGTTGGGGCCGCGCCTGACGGCGGGGCCGCGGGAGGCGCCGTCGCGGCGGCTGGAAACCGGGCAGGGCTGGACCGTGGAAGCCTCGCATGACGGCTATCTGGAGCCCTTCGGCCTGGTCCATGAACGCCAGCTCACGGTGTCGCCACAGGGTCTGATGCTGACCGGCCGCGACCGGCTGCTGCAGGGCGGGCAAGGGGGCCCGGCACAGAATTTCGCCGTCCGCTTCCACATCCATCCCGATGTGCGGGTTTCGCGCCTGGAAGGGGGCGGCATCCTGCTCAAGCTCTCCAATGGCGAGGGCTGGCGCTTCCGCTGCGGCGGCGGGCTGCTGGAAGTCGAGGAAAGCGTCTATCTGGGCGGCGAGGTGGTGCGCCGGGCGTCGCAGCTGGTGATTTCTGGGACCCTGCGCGAGGCGCAGACCGAGGTTGCCTGGGTGTTTGAGCAGATTGTCGCCTGAGGGGTGAGCCGGATTCGCAATCGCCGACAGGCGATTGCCCGGCGAACGCCGCGAGGCTTGGGCGAGCGGCCGGCTGGGGCCTGCTATGCAACCGGATTTACAGGCTTTTGTCCCACCGCCGGGCCGTGCCAAACTGGCCACATCACCCCGGAGAATCGCATGGTCGAGTTCACCCTGCCCAGGAACAGCAAGGTCAAGAAGGGCAAGGTCTGGTCGCCCACCGACGGCAAGAAGCCCAAGCGCTCCAAGGACTTCAAGGTCTACCGCTACGACCCCTCCTCGGGCGAGAACCCGCGCGTGGACACCTATACCGTGGACCTGGACAGCTGCGGCCCCATGGTCCTGGACGCGCTGATCAAGATCAAGAACGAGATCGATCCCACGCTCTCCTTCCGCCGTTCCTGCCGTGAAGGCATTTGCGGTTCCTGCGCCATGAATATCGGCGGCACCAACACCCTGGCCTGTACCAAGGCGATCACCGACATTTCCGGCGCGGTGCCGATCTATCCCCTGCCGCACATGCCGGTGGTGAAGGACCTGGTGCCCGACCTGACCAATTTCTACGCCCAGCATGCGGCGGTGGAGCCGTTCCTGCAGACGCGGACGGCGGAACCGGAGACGGAATGGAAACAGTCGCCGGAGGAGCGGGCCAAGCTGGACGGGTTGTATGAGTGCATCCTCTGCGCCTGCTGCTCGACCTCGTGCCCCAGCTACTGGTGGAATTCCGAACGCTATCTCGGCCCGGCGGCGCTGCTGCAGTCCTATCGCTGGCTGGCCGACAGCCGCGACGAAGCCACCGGCGAGCGGCTGGACGATCTGGAGGATCCGTTCCGGCTCTATCGCTGCCACACCATCATGAATTGCGCGAACACCTGTCCCAAGGGCCTCAATCCGGCCCAGGCGATCGGCGAGATCAAGCAGATGATGGTGAAGCGGAAGGCCTAGGGAGCGGCCGCCCGGCAGGCCGCGCATTCCATATGCGCGGCCGTCAGCGTTAGGCGGCATGACCAACAAAATAGGGCGAAGCCATGTTTCCGGAAAGATTGAGCAAGGGCTACCGCGCGTTCCTGGACGGGCGGTTCAAGGAAGAGCGCGGGCGCTATGCCGCCCTGGCCGAAACCGGCCAGGCGCCCTCGATCATGGTGATCGGCTGCGTCGACAGCCGGGTCTCGCCGGAAGTGATCTTCGACGCCGCCCCCGGCGAAATCCTGGTGGCGCGCAATGTCGCCAACCTGGTGCCGGCTTTCGAGGCCGGCGGCGGCCAGCACGGCGCCAGCGCCGCGCTGGAATTCGCGGTGCGGGCGCTGCGCGTGCGCCATATCGTGGTCCTGGGCCATGCCTTCTGCGGCGGCATCAAGGCCTTCGCCACCGACGCCGCCCCGCTGAGCGAAAGCGACTTCATCGGCAAGTGGATGAGCCAGATCGCGCCTGCCGCCGATGCCATCGGCCCGCACCGGGAGGACGATGATTATCTGCACAAGCTGGAATTCGCCTCGGTGGAACTCAGCCTGAAGAACCTGATGACGTTCCCCTTCGTGAAGGCCGCGGTGGAGAAGGGGGACCTGGCCCTGCACGGCGCCTATTTCGGCGTCGCCAGCGGCAAGCTGCTGGTCCGCAACGAGGCGACCGGGGCGTTCGAGCCGGTGGACTAGGCGGCGCCGGCGGCGCTCTTGCGCAGCTTGCGCCAGACCAGCGAGGTGCCGATGCCGGCCAGCCAGCCATGGGGGTCGGCGCCCACGGCCTTCACCACCATCTGCACCAGCTTCTGGATATGTTTACGGGTGTATATGGCGGCGCCATTGGCGGAGGACAGCCGGGAATAAAGCTTGCGGTCGTAAGGCTTTGTGGCCTCCTCCTCAGGCTTCACATTAGCGCAGTAATAGGCGAAGGCGAGCTCGTCATCGTCGCTTTCGCGCACCCGGCCGATGGCGATCATCAGCTTGCGCCAGAAGGAAAGCTCCGGCTCCGGCTGCGACGCCAGCGTGTCGTAGAACAGCTTGTAGTGGCGATACTCGTCGGCGGCGATGCGGCCGGCGATCTCGCGCAGCAGCGGCTCCTCTGAGGCGTCGCGCATGGCCGAGTAATAGGAGCTGGTGCCCGATTCCACGACGCAGCGGGCGATCATCTCGCCCCGGCGCGAGCCGCGCACCGAGGCGGCGTCGGAGCCGCCGAAATGGGCGGGGGTATAGCCCTTGCGGAAGCGGGCAAAGGCCTCTTCCAGGCGGAAGCTCGGGTCGGCCATCTCGGCATAGCGGCCCAGCGCCTTGCCGTGCTGGCTTTCCTCGACGCCCCATTGCTCGATCGCGGCCAGGGTCTGGGCCCCGGCGTCGTGGAAGACGCGCTTCAGATAGACGACGTAATCGGGCGCATTGTATTCCACCAGGGCGGCGGCCTTGACGGCCGAGAGCAGGCGCGGATCGACCCGCGAAGGATCGAACCAGTCCCAGTGGACCTCGTCGAGCGTCCAGCCCTGCTTGTAGACGGTGGCGGCCGTCATGGTGGTGGCTCCCAGCCTTATCAACGCCTTATACCAAGGTTCGGGCCCGTGATGAAACCGTCACATCCGCCGCAGCAGCGTGTTGTATTCGGTGGTTCCTTCCGCCCGGTAGCCCAGGTCCCGCAGCAGGGCCAGGCAGTCTATCCGCCCTGGATGGACATGCTCGATCACCACGGCCCTGGGCCAGTCCGTTCGCGGCCAGTCCTGGAAAAAGGGCACCAGGACACGGTCTTCATAGCCCTCGACATCGATCTTGAGGGCATCCACCGCCGTCACGCCATGGCCCCTGAGGATGGCCGCCAGCGGTCGCACGGGCACTGTCAGCGCGCCGGCGGGATCGACATGGCTTTCGCCCAGGTTGCGGTTGTCGCGGGTGAAGGAGATTTCACCTTCCATGTCGCCGGCGGCCTCGGCGCAGACGATGACATTGGAGAAACCGCACAGGCCGAGGCTGGTTTGCAGCCTTGCCCGGATCAGCGCGTCGGGTTCGATCGCCAGGATGCGGGCGCCCGGCCGCGCCGCCGCCATCACCAGGGCATACATGCCGGTATTGGCGCCGCAATCGACAAAGACGCCGCCCGGCGTGACGGCGGCGATCAGGAAATCCAGCTCTTCGCGCTCGGTGCGCGGATCGAGCAGCAGGTTGCGTTCGGTGAGATTATCGCCGAGATGGACGCGCAAGCGCGCGCCGCGGAATACGGTGTCTATCGTGGCGGGGCCGGCGGCACGCACCAGGTCTCCCATCGCCTTGCGGGTGACGCCGCCCTTCAGGAAAGTCGAGCGGGTGAGGGCGATCAGCGCGCGTTGCGGACCGTTGGGCCCGCGGGCGTCACTCAAAACGCCGCTCGCACCAGCTTGAGGTCATCCACAAGCTGGGCGGCCCGCAATCTGTCGGCATCGTTTTCGGCGGCAAGCTCGTCTTCCTGCGCGTCCTTGATGCGCTGGTCGAGCACGGCGAGATCGAGTTCGCTGAACGGCAGGGCCTCCTCGGCCAGCACCGTGATCTTGGCCGGGCCGATCTCGGCGAAGCCGCCGCGGATGAAATAGCGGTCGTCCCTGCCGTCCACGTTCACGTCGATCATGCCGGCGCGCAGGGTGGTGACGACCGGGGAGTGGCCCGCCATCACGCCCATATAGCCCTCGGTGCCGGGGACGGTGACCATGTCGGCCTCGGCCGAGAGCAGCAGCTTCTCGGGCGAAACCAGGTCGAAGGCGATCTTCGCGTTCGCCACTTAGGCCGCCTTGGCGGTCTCGGCCGCGATCTTCTGGGCCTTGGCGGCGACTTCCTCGATGGCGCCGACCATGTAGAAGGCTTGCTCCGGATACTGGTCGCACTCGCCGTCCACGATCGCCTTGAAGGAGCGGATGGTGTCGGCCAGCTCGACGAACTTGCCGGGCGAGTTGGTGAACTGCTCGGCGACATGGAAGGGCTGCGACAGGAAGCGGCCGATCTTGCGGGCGCGCGCCACCACCAGCTTGTCCTCTTCCGACAGCTCGTCCATGCCCAGGATGGCGATGATGTCCTTGAGGGCCTTGTACTGCT
>CAZYGO010000195.1:0-2563 GCA_964647455.1 uncultured Rhizobium sp. | reverse complement strand
GGGAATGAGGATGGAGAAGGACGTCATCCCCGGCCGGCCCTAGATGTCGGCGTAGCAGCGCTTCTCCTTGTCGGCGCCGGGCGTGGTAAGGGCGCCGAAGCGCGCCGGACCGACCAGCTGGGCGTATTTCCAGATCGCGCCGGACTGGTATTCGGTGGCGCGCGGCTTCCAGGATTCCCCGCGCCTGGCGAATTCTTCCGCGCTGACATTCACCGACAATTCGCCGGTGTCGGCGTCCAGGGTGATGATGTCGCCATCCCGCACCAGGCCGATGGGACCGCCCACCGCGGCTTCCGGCCCGACATGGCCGATGCAGAAGCCGCGTGTGGCGCCACTGAAACGCCCATCGGTGATCAGCGCCACCTTGTCGCCCATGCCCTGGCCGTAAAGCGCCGCCGTGGTGCTCAGCATCTCGCGCATGCCGGGGCCGCCCTTGGGGCCCTCGTAGCGGATGACCAGCACCTCGCCTTCCTTGTACTGGCGCTTGTCCACGCAATCGAAGCAGGCCTCCTCATTGTCGAAGACGCGCGCCGGGCCGACGAAGCGCAGTTCCTTGAGGCCCGCGATCTTCACGATGGCGCCGTCGGGCGCCAGGTTGCCCTTCAGCGAGACCACGCCGCCCGTGGCGGAGAAGGGATTGCTGGTCGGGCGGATCACGTCCTGGTTCGGGTTGAACTTCACCTTGGCCAAATTCTCGCCCATCGTCCGCCCGGTCACGGTCATCACGTCGCCATGCAGGTAGCCGCCGTCGAGCAGCGCCTTCATCACCAGGGGAATGCCGCCGGCCTCGAACAGATCCTTGGCGACATACTGGCCACCCGGCTTGAGGTTGCCGATATAGGGCGTCCGGCGGAAGATCTCGCCCACGTCGAAGAGGTCGAAATCGATGCCTGCCTCATGCGCCATGGCCGGAAGGTGAAGCGCCGCGTTGGTCGAGCCGCCGGTGGCGGCCACGCACATGGCGGCGTTCTCGAACGCCTTGCGGGTGACGATGTCGCGCGGGCGGATATTCTTCGCCAGCAGCTCCATCACCTGCTCGCCGGCGGCGGCGCAGAGCGCGTCGCGGATTTCATAAGGCGCCGGCGCACCGCAGCTATAGGGCAGCGCCAGGCCGATGGCCTCGGCCACCATCGCCATGGTGTTGGCGGTGTACTGGCCGCCGCAGGAGCCGGCGGAGGGACAGGCGACCCGCTCCAGCTCGTCCAGCGTCTCGTCGTCCATCTTGCCCACCGAATGCAGGCCGACCGCCTCGAACAGGTCCTGCACCACGACATCGCGGCCGCGGAACTTGCCGGGCAGGATCGAGCCGCCATAGATGAAGATCGAGGGCACGTTGAGGCGGATCATCGCCATCATCATGCCCGGCAGGCTCTTGTCGCAGCCGGCCATCGCCACCAGCGCGTCATAGGAATGGCCCCGCATGGTCAGCTCGACGGAATCGGCGATCACGTCGCGGCTGGCCAGCGAGGACTTCATGCCGGCATGGCCCATGGCGATGCCGTCGGTGACGGTGATGGTGCAGAATTCGCGCGGCGTGCCGTGCCTGGCGGCGACACCCTTCTTCACCGCCTGGGCCTGGCGCATCAGCGAGATGTTGCAGGGCGCGGCCTCGTTCCAGGCGGTGGCGACGCCGACCAGGGGCTGGTGGATCTGCTCGGTGGTCAGGCCCATGGCGTAGAGATAGGAGCGGTGCGGCGCCCGCTCCGGCCCCTCGGTGACATGGCGGCTGGGAAGCTTGGATTTGTCGTAAACAATGGTCATGGGACGCCTGCCTATTCGAACCGAGGAAATTTGATACCCCTCCCCCCTCTCCCCGGTGCGGGGACAAGCGGAAGCGGTTGAAGCGGCGCGACTATTGCCTCTGGCGGCATCCGGCTCAAGCTGGATATGCCGCTGCTGAGCGCGATCCTCCGCAGGCTGCTCTGTCGGATGGTGGCACCCGGGATGGAGCGAGAGCGGGATCGTCATCCAGGTACGAGCCCTCATCACCTTCTTGAGAATTATTCTAAACTGTCTTGACAGGCGTTGCGGGTCGTATATTAGAATTATTCCAGAAAATGGAGGAGCCATCCCATGGACGAGAAAAGCGACAAGCCCGCGGGCAAGTGCCCGGTCATGCACGGCGCCAAGGGTAGGACCAACCGCGACTGGTGGCCCCAGACCCTCGACCTCAAGGTGCTGGACCAGCACTCCCCTCGGGCCAATCCCATGGGCAAGGATTTCAACTACACCGAGGCGTTCAAGAGCCTCGATCTCGATGCGGTGATCGCCGACCTCACCAAACTGATGACCGACAGCCAGCCCTGGTGGCCGGCGGACTTCGGCCATTACGGCGGCCTATTCATCCGCCTAGCCTGGCACAGCGCCGGCACCTATCGCGTGGCGGACGGCCGCGGCGGCGCCGGCGGCGGCCAGCAGCGTTTCGCGCCGCTCAACTCCTGGCCCGACAACGCCAACCTCGACAAGGCGCGGCGCCTCTTGTGGCCGATCAAGCAGAAATACGGCAACAAGCTGAGCTGGGCCGACCTCTATGTGCTGGTGGGCAACGTCGCGCTGGAGTCGA